>JAAKFQ010000001.1 GCA_011064725.1 Chlamydiota bacterium
AATGTTTGAACAATATTTTCTGTGCCCTTGGTGATATCATGGATTTTTGCAGAAATGTCTCCAGCTAAATGGCGTTTAAAAAAAGCATAGGGAAATTTCTTGGTAGATTCTACCAATAAAGTTTTTGAATGGACAGAAAGATTAGGGATTAAATAAGATAAGCACACTCCCTGAATGCGCATACAAACCTCCATAATTACCCATATTGCTACAATCCACTTAAAAAAATACAATACCATATAAGAAGCGTGAGGCTCTGCAATGGCATCAACAAGTCGTTTCATAAAAAAAGGCGTTAAAATATCACGGATTGGCCAACAAAGCGCTAAAATTGAACAAATGGAAAACCCCAGTAAATAAGGTTTTAGGCAAGAAGCAACAAATGTAATTATCCTATCCGGCAAAAAAGGTGCGCTTTTCCGACTATTCAAAAGAGGTTCCTTGAAAAAAGAGTGTTTTATCGAGCCGATGGTTTTCTCCTCTCCACACAACATTTAAATACCTTGAATCCATCCAAAAAAAAGCTCCCTCTAAAAACTGTGGCCAATTTGTATCGTCAAATTCTTTTATGTTTAATAAAAATCCTACTATGACCGTTAAGACTGCATCATGTGTAACGATAACATTTATTTTACCAGGACTATGATCGATTGTTAAAAACCGTTGTAAAAATTCACAAACCCCTTCCTTTGTAGGTCTCATTCCTTCAAGAGGGGGGTCATTGTTAATTTGATAATTAAATAGACCAGGTCCTCCCAGCCTTTTGTAATGTTCAATAGCTTTTGGAAGATCCCGAATAAACGGGGCAGAAGGCGCAAAAAACGGGTCTTTTTTTAACTTTTGATCCTCCCACGTAGCCCCTTCCTTAATTTGAGTCGCCGTTTCTATACAACGTCCCATCGTACTACTCATGAGCATCCCAGGCTGAAATTTTTTCAATAAAGTTCCAAATGCAAAGGAGGCTTTTTTTCCTTCATCTGTAAGCAAAATGTTATCCACTTTTCCTTCAGGTATTTCATTTCTATGTGCATGCCTAATTAATAGAGTTGCTTGTATGTCTTCGGGGATAAGCTTTAAAGATTCTAACATCGAACCAGGAATGCCTTTCAAGTCTTCAACCGAAATTCCCTGAAAATACACACTTGACCTAAAACTAGGTGAAGTTACAGAACTCATTTTTTTTCTCCTTTTGAAAAAGATTCTAAACAATTTCTTTTTTTAATACAATGAGTTGTAACTTTATGGTTTGAATTTTTATGAGTATTTTAATTACTGGAATCGCAGGATTTATTGGATTTCATACCGCAATGAAACTAAAACACTTAAATAAACATGTTCTAGGCATTGATAATTTTTGTGGTACTGACGAATCTCTTTTTCTAAAGCATCAAAGATCTCATCTTTTAAAACAGAATGATATTTTTGTTTTTAAAGGCGATATCAATCAAAAAAATTGCTTTGAAAAAATCTTTGATGAAAATAACGACGTTTATGCAATCCTTCACTTTGCTGCCCAACCTGGTATTTTTCAAAGCATGCAAAATCCTAAATCTTATATCAAAGACAATATTAATGGTTTTGTATCTGTTTTAGAAACATGTATCAAATATGGGGTTTCTAAGTTACTATATGCTTCTTCATCCTCTGTGTATGGTCATCATTCCCAGTTGCCCATGAAGGAAACCGAGAGTCATTCAAATTCTTCAAATCTATATTCTCTCACCAAAAGAACTAATGAAATGTTAGCCGATATTTATCATAAAAATTATGGGATTTCCACTTTAGGTTTAAGGTTTTTTTCTGTTTATGGTCCTCTCGGAAGACCTGATATGGCTTATTATGTTTTTACTAAAAATGTCTTAAATCGAATTCCTGTTCTTTTGCATGGAAAAGGAATGATGGCACGAGATTATACTTATATCGAAGATGTTTTAGAAGGAATTGTTGCTGTTTTGGAAAGTTCATATCAAAATGAAGTTTTTAATTTAGGAAGTGGTACTTCTTACACACTTTATGAAATGCTTCGCATCATCCAGGATAAATTAGGAATTCAAGCTTCTATTCAGAAAACGGACAACATGTTTTTTGGTGTTCAAAAAACATTGGCCTGTAATGAAAAAAGTGAACGGATGTTAGGATATTTAGCAAAAACTAAATTTCAAGATGGACTACACCAATTTATTGATTGGTATCTGGAATACAAAAACGCTAAAAATCTTAAATTGGAGTCTCGATGAATTCACGTAACCTATCTTTTACCATTTTTATTTCAGCCCATAAATCTCTACATTTTGCAAAACGATGTATTCAATCCATTCAATGGCAAGAAAAGGATTTTAACGTAGATGTTATTTATGTAGATGATGCGTCTTTCTACAATGTGCAGCAAAAAGAAGAACTTAAAGATATTGTCAAAAGTGTTAACGGGAAAGTTTTCTTTTCCGATAAAAGGCTGTATCAAATTGGCGCCTTTGATCAATACATTCCAAAAATCGAAAATAAACAAACAATTGTGTGTTTACTAGATGGAGATGATTATCTTCTTCCTCATGCACTTTCTACTCTTCATAAAACCTATTCTAATCCTGAAGTATTAATGAGTTATGGAAACACACTTTTAGATTTCCGTCCTTTTCAAGATTCTAAACCCAAATATTTTTATGATAAAAAAACCGTCAATATTGCTTATTCGAAAGAGGTTTGGCAAAAACGTTCTTTTAGAGAGGATGGATTTAGATGTTTTCACTTAAGAAGTTTTTACAGATGGTTGTGGGATTTTGTTAAAAGTGATGGTTTTTATAGAAAGGATGGAACGTATTTTAGGGCTTCTGGAGATAGTGCTTTTGTCTATCCTATGCTTGAAATGTTGGCAGATCCTAAACATGTCGTATTTATAGAAGATCCTATTTACGTTTATAGACTCCATGAAGGTAATGTGCATAATCATGATAAAAAAAGTCAATCGGATGATCTTAATACCATACGATTTAGCCTTCCAAAATACAAACCTTTAGAAAGACATATTTTAAACCACTTCATTTCAGGTAGTTTATAAATGTGTGGTATTGTCGGCTTAATTGATCCTTTTTGCAAAAAAGAAGTTTTATCAAGACAGCTAGAAAAGGGATGTCAGCTTTTAAAACATCGTGGTCCTGATGACCAGGGAATGTATCTAGAAGAAGGTGCTGGCTTTGGCGTAAGACGTCTTGCAATCCAAGATTTAGTAAACGGTAAACAGCCCTTCTACTATCGCAACCACGTTCTTTTTTTTAATGGAGAATTATATGGAATCCATTCTTTACGACATAATCTTATCCAGTTAGGTTATCCGATAAGCACAAATTGCGATACTGAAGTATTTTTATACGCATATTTCCATTACAAGGAAAATTTTTTAGATCAGCTGTCTGGCATGTTTGCCTTTGCTATATGGAATTCTGAAACAAAACAACTGGTAATTGGAAGAGATCGATGGGGAGAAAAACCTCTTTATTACACTCAAAATGGGAACTACTTTGCTTTTGCTTCCGAAATACACGCCTTTAAAGCTTTCGAAAAAACAGATTGGACTATCTCAAAACCAGATATTTATTTCTTTTTGCAACATAGTCATTTATTGGTTCCAAAAACAGGTTGGGAAAATATCCATAAGCTGGAACAGGGATCCATATTAACATTTAAAGAAGGAAAAGTGGATTTTTATCGATATTTTAATTTCCTTCAAACCATTCAAAAAAAAACCATACAAAAAACACCCACTCAATTTCTTGATATTTTAAACACAAGCGTAAAAGAATGTCTGGTAAGTGATAGACCCGTAGGAGCCTTTTTAAGTGGGGGAGTTGATTCATCAAGTATTGTGGCTTTAGCAAAGAAACATCTAGATATACCTGTCTTTTCTTTATGTTGGGATAATCCAAAATATACGGAAGAAACTTACAGCAATATGTTGGTAAGGCATTTAAATTTAAAACATTATAAAACTTCTTGTACTCCTAATTATTTCAAGCAGCATTTTGATAGTATCGCAGCTAGTTATGGTGAATTATTTGGTGATGAATCTATGATTCCTACTTCATGTTTAGCTGAATTCGCAAAATCTCACGTAGATGTCGTATTAACAGGGGATGGAGGTGATGAACTTTTCCATGGATATGATCGCTACTTTTTTAATGATCTTGATTTTATGAAATATTTAGATATTTTTTCCGCATTACCAAAGCAATTAAAAGAAAAGAGTCATCTTTCTAGGATTCAAGTTGACAATCATCCTTATATCGAATTACATGAATTTATCATAAAAAGCACCCATCCTCTGCGAGCTAGATCCTATTTAGATTTAATCACTTATCTTACAAATACTATTCTTACAAAAGTAGATCGTGCGACAATGAGGGTTTCGCTTGAATCTAGGGCTCCTTTTCTTCAAAAAAGAATTACAGATTTTATTCTAGGCACAAAAATAGAAGACTTGCATTCTTCAAGGTTGCGAAAAAAAATATTGAAAGATGCTGTTTGTCATTTACTACCTTCAAAAATTCTAAACCGGGAAAAAAAAGGCTTTGGCATGCCTCTTGAATTCTGGTTTTCTCAAGATTTAAAAAGTTGGTTAATAGAGCGGTTGCATTCTTCTTTTTTATTGAGTTTAGATTTTATTCACGAAAATAGTGTTGAATATCTCATCAAAAATGCTGGAAAAAAAAGTCACAAAAGATTGATTTTTAATCTATTAGTATTGGAAACTTGGCTTCGAAATCAACCTAAATATATCTGTTAGGTATTTTACGATGCAAAAACATCCATGGCGTATCACATTTGTCACCAACCCAGATGATTGCAATCTAAGGTGTCTGATGTGCAAGGGACATTCCATATACATAAAGCGCATAAAAAATAAGCGTTACATGGATCTCGACCTTATTCGAAAAGTTTTCAAAGAATCTATTTCTTTAAAAGAGATCATTCCATCTACCATGGGCGAACCTCTTTTATTTAAGCATTTTGATGCCCTTATTGACCTATGCCATGAATTCAATATAAAAATGAACCTAACCACAAATGGAACCTTTCCAAGATATGGAGCTATTGAATGGGCTAAAAAGATTGTACCTGTTGGGTCTGATATCAAAATTTCATGGAATGGAGTCAAAAAAGAAACTTTTGAAAAGATCATGATAGGATCCAATTTTGAAAAACATCTCCAAAACGTCAAAGATTTCATCAAAATAAGAGATGAGATTGCAGATAGGGGAGGGAATTTTTGCCAAGTGAGCTTCCAGATAACTGTCATGGAAAGCAATGTAAAAGAGCTCAAAGAGATGATTCAGTTAGCTGCAAATCTTGGCGTCAATCGCATTAAAGCAAATCATGTATGGGTATTTCACCAAGAAGTAAAGCGAGAAAGCTTGAAAAAAGAAAGATGGAATCATTTTGCAAAAGAAGCAATAGAATGTGCCAAAGACCTCAATATTGTTTTACAAAATATTAAGCCCTTAGACACACACACTCTTCCAAAAGCATGTCCTTTCATTGGCAAGGAAGCTTGGGTATCTGTAGAAGGGGAGTTTGGTCCTTGTTGTTCTTTTGATAAACAAAAACTAGGACATTTTGGAAATCTGCATACTCAGTCTATGGAAGCAATTTTCAATAGCAAAACGTATAAAAACTTTGTCAAGAATTACGCAAACCATCCGGTATGCAAGCAGTGTAATATGAGAAAATGCGGCCCAAGTTAACCTCGGGCCCACAAATGTTTAACGATGATATTTTCTCGGCATAACGAAGAGTGAAAATAAAATCACAAAGAAGATGATCAATTCTATCACAGCTGTCATTGTGACATTTTGATTTGTTGTGTACATATCCATCCAAAATACGCCCACAAGTACAATCAACACAACAAGCGCAATTGACCAAGTCACAGCACCTGCTGAAAGCTCTTTCACTTTTTTATTTGTAATGAGGCAGGTTGTTCCAACAATTGCAAGAGCAAATGCAAATGCTTGTGCAAGCCATGCAATAATTCCGTTCATGGAAGGAGACCAAACGGTTGTTTGATTCACAACACCACCTACGACCAAGAACAAAATGGCCATAACAAAATAAGAAAAACTATCCAAAAATTTCATTTTTTATCTCCTTTAAGGATTTAGTTATTTTTCATTTGTATTCCATTTGCGATTTTTTGTAAAATGTTTTTTATGAAAGCATTAGAAAAACATAAGACTTTTACACAAATTCCCACAATTGGTCCCAGCCTAGCTCAAGATCTGATAGATTTGGGTTTTATAGATATTCATCAACTAAAAGGCAAAGATCCCCAAAAACTTTACGATCAATTTTGCAAATTAAAAAAGCAAAAAGTGGATAGATGTGTCCTTTATGCATTTCGATTGGTCGTTTATTTTGCTTCTCATAAGAAAAAAGATCCTAAAAAACTTAAATGGTGGGCGTTTAAAGATTGATTGTTTTGACCTATGCATTTCTTATTCTAGCAATTGTAAGCCGATGGTTTTTTTCTAAAACCCTTTCATTTTGCTTGGTTTTTGTAAGCCTAGCTTGTGCTTCTTTTGCTTCCATAATGACCCTACAAGGTCTGCTTGCTTTGATTCTTCTTTTTGAGTTGATTTATTTGCTTAAAAAAGAGCGTTTGCATTCGTTATCCCTCATTTACCAAATCCTTGTAGCCACGGTTGCTATTTTGATTGCCAAGCACATGTTTGATGGGTTTGTTAATTTTCAAGTTCTCAATCAGATCCAAATTGAGCCTACATCCACAAAAATGTCTCTTTTTTTAAGCTTTGATAAAGGTGTTGTAGGTTTTTTGCTCTTAGGTATTATTCCCATCTGCCACAGCATTCAAGATTGGAAAAAAGTTCTCAAGGGGATTTTGATCTATTTACCCATCGCTATTTTTATCATGCTGATTTTGGTGTGGATATTAGGCTATGTGAAATGGAGTGTAAAATTTCCCTCATTTTTATGGATCTGGTCACTTGCCAATCTATTTTTAGTCAGTATTTCAGAAGAAACCATTTTTAGAGGTTTTATTCAAAAAAGACTCGTTGATCTCTTTGGCAACCACATCCTATCAAAAATAGGAGCCATTATCATTGCCTCCGTTCTTTTTGGATTTGTATTGCATCCAGGAAGCGTGATATACAAGGCGCTTGCCACCATTGCTGGCATTATCTATGGAATCAGCTATCCAGACTACCCAAAGAATAGAAACAGCGATTGGAGTGCACTTTTTATTTAATTTGGTACACATTCTATTCTTTTCCTACCCAAGCCTTCTAAGATGAGTTTTTACTAGATTTTCATCTGGGGTTTTTTGACAGGTCTTGTGTGCTTTAATCTACGCATAAAAGCCACAATACGTCCAAGGGCAAACCCTACGCTAAATCCAAAAAAGCCGCCTTTAAAAACCAAATGAAGGGGAGAGGAGGCAAACTCAGGATCGGTTGCTAGTTGATAACCTGTAAAATACTTAAAACTAAAAATAGAAAGAATGACAAATAGCAGAATTTTATCACCTGGATGATAAATGGTCTTTTTATCTGCCTGCCACTGAATTTTAGGAATGGTGGTAAAGGTAAGATAAAACACAGGCACTAGACTCAAAATCAGTGTTGTTAATGATAAAGGATTCAAAATAGTTGCATTTAAGCTAAGAAGATTGACTCCAAGGATAATCGCAGGAATCAAAAATACAACCCATGAGGGCATTTTCTTTGGCTGTCTAGCGCTCCAACCTCGATAGACTAGAAAGGCAAAAAGCGCATAGACCCAAATAGGCGTGTGTTTTAATATTTCAATTAACATAGAACAATTTTAACATAATGCATTTAATATCGTCTAGGCAAGTTTTAATTTGAATGTTTATTCTAATTTAAGTATCTTATCTTCAATATGAAAAGCACAAATTTGGCTGTTGTTGCCATTCTCGTTCATCAAGATAAATGCCTCTTTTTGAAACGTCATAACCCACCCCTTAATTGGTGTCCTCCTGCAGGTCGCTTGCTCGAAGGGGAAGATCCAGCTTTAGGCCTTTTAAGAGAAATCTTTGAAGAAACAGGTTTAAAAGCAGATGTCATTTTACCTGTATCTGATTGCCGGGCAAACGCAGCCTCTGTACCACGCTCATTTGATCATTACCACAAATTCAAAGGAAGAAGTATTGGGTAGATTATCTATGTTTTTTAGGATGTTAATACCTACAATCCCTCTGTCTAATAAGGAACTTGCAAAACGCGTTGAACATTATCAAAATACATTAGGAACCTTTTTGAACACGCAAGATTAGTGTCTATTTTTCAATTGCTTAAAGCTTACCCGGCATCACAACATAAGATATATTATCCGACGCTATAAGGGTTGGCGAATTGACACACCCCTATTAATCCTTGACCTTTTTCAAAAAAAGATTTAACATCTTTATGAATTCTTTAAAGGAGTCATAATGTGATGGCACAAGCGGTAAGATCTTCTCTTAATCCTGATACCGATATAACCTAAATTTTTTATTACATGCTTAAAATTCTCCATATTATGCATGACAGAAGTGAACACTCAAAATATTCACTACTTTATCAAAAAGCTTCTCGCCATGGTGAGCCAAAAAAACTTTCACATGAAGCATTCCTAAGAAAGTATTATGATCCCTCCAAAAAAAACATGCATTATTTCATGAATTAAGAAGAAGGCTCAGCAGTTGCCTCGGGCGTTGTTATTGCCACTTTAGATTCTAGTCTGGTCAAAACCAAGAATGAAAGAATCGCAAAGCCTGCTGTGATGATGAAAAAGACGCTCCACTGCTGCTCAAAGAAGTAAAAAAACAGCCCACTAAGGGAAATGATAATGGCTTTAAATCCTGTATTTAATGCTGTTAGATAGGAAAACTGCAAAGAGGCATTATCTTTTGTCACAATAAGAGAATAAAACGTATACAGAGCAACTAAACTAAAGCTACCTACAATATTACCTAATATTAACACGACAAAAAGAAAGGTTTTTGTCGGAGCAGATAAACTCATATATACAAGGACACAAGAAAATAGTACTTGCAATAGAGCAACGGCAAAAAGACCCTTTTTATAATTAGATTTTGACTGAACCTCCCCTGCAACGAAACTTCCTAAAATATTTGCTAAAAAAGCAGGTAGAATTCCTAAGGCAATTTGTGTCATTGTAAAATTTAAACTTCTTAAAAAACTCCATATCAAAACATTCATAATGGCGTCAAACACCTTTGTTGAAAAAAAGAATATATAAAGCTTTACCCATGGCTGTCTTGAAAAATGATTCTCTTTTATGATTAAAAGATTATTTTTTAATCTTTCCCATAAATTCATCCCTGATACTTTTGAAGATAATTGAATCGTAGAAAGTGTTTTTTTGAAAAAGAAGATGACTAGCATTGGAATAAGAAGAAATACAATACCGATCAAATAGACCAGTTGCCAATTTGCAAGATAATCAGCCAAAAATAAAGCACCTGCAGCAGAAGTCAATAGGCCCACTCTGAAACCCAATGTATTCACAGAAGTTCCATAAGATAAAAGATTAGGGGGTAAAAGATGGATCCGGATTCCCCCACTGGCATTATCTACAACAGAAAAAGAAAGTGCCATGATTAATAAGCACAGTGCAAACAAATAAAACTGCGTGAGCGGATCCAACAAACTCATACAAAATAGAGAAATGGATATGCCCAACAAACCAAGTAACAAAAAGAAACGAAAATTACCAAAACTTTTAATCCACCTAGCCTGCGTATTTTCAATCATGGAGGACCAAAGCAATTTGGCCAATAAAGGAATATTGACTAAGGCCAAAAGAATACTCACCCTAGAAGTTGCCATTCCTATAGACTCTAGATAGTTACACAACGTACTAGACATCAGCACATAGGATAATCCCAAAGCAAATCCAAGTGGGAACATAAATAGAACCCTTGGATTCAAATACTCTCTAGAAAAAAATCTTTTTTTGGTTGCTTCCATAATTTTTTAAAATAATTTTTATGCCAATTTTGAAATTTCAAATATACTCTAGATTGTAGCATTTTTTATGATTTTTTATAAGCATTTTCTCCCCTTATAAGTATTTGATTATAACACAATTACGATCTGAAGGTGAAATGTTCGAACTGAGTTTTGAGATCAAGACATAAATTTGAGTCAAAATGGAGGGGTTGGTGGGCTTCGACCAATTGCGTGTCTATGCACCCTTTGGGCCGGAAATTTTGTAAAACAAAGTTTTTAGCGCCCAGCTCTAACAATTGCTTGGCAACTAGGCGAATATCTTCCTCTGAAAGCAGAAGTCTATGGACTGTTGTACGAAACTCATATGCACATTCACTCTTCAAAATAAGTTCTGTAGATTCTAATGCTTGTTTCCCACTATTTTTGACTTGAGTAACGTTTTCATACTTATCAAAAGGCGCTTTGATATCCATCCCTATCCAATCAAGTAAAGGTAAAACTTCTTCCAAACGCTTGGGCAGGCAGCCTGCTGTATGCAATCCTATTTTGAATCCCAAACTTTTCACATCCATGATGGCATTTTTAAGATTGGGCTGCATCAGAGCTTCCCCGCCACTAAAAACCACGCCATCTAACAATTTCTTGCGTTTTTCGAGCAAATCCAAGACATCATCCCAAGCTGTCGTCGAGCGCTCATCAAGAGAAAATGCTTGGAGATTTGGATTATGGCAATAACGACATCTCCAAGGACATCCCTTACAAAAAATCACGGCAGACAAATAGCCTGGATAGTCAATCGTTGTAAAAGATGTGATCCCCTCTACAAGAAGTGGAATTTTTGTGTGCATTATTGATCCAAGTTTGCCTTGCATTCAGTAAAGAACATACGCTCTTTATGTTCCCCTTTCTTGCCGATATTAAATGAAGATACAGGTCTAAAGTATCCCATGACCCGTGTCCACACTTCACATTCTTGACGATCTTTATCTGGAATGAGGTATCCCATGACCCGTGTCCATCCTTCACATTCTTGACGATCTTTATCTGGAATGATTTGATCATGTTTTTTGTGAATTAATAATTCTTCATCGCATTTTGGACAAAACTGATGCTCCCCATGTAAATAGCCGTGCTTAGGGCAAATGGAAAATGTGGGTGTAATCGTAATATAAGGGAGTTTAAAGTTCTCCAAAGAACGACGCACAAATTTTTTACATGCATCAGAACTAGAAATTTTTTCTGTCATGTATAAGTGCAATACAGTGCCTCCTGTATATTTTGCTTGAAGTGCTTCTTGCTTTTCTAATGCTTCATAGGGATCATCTGAAAATCCAGCAGGGAGTTGTGAAGAATTTGTATAATAGGGATTCGTTGTGGTTCCTGCTTGAAGGATTTTAGGAAACCTTTTTTTGTCTTCTTTTGCAAAACGATAGGTGGTGCCTTCTGCAGGAGTAGCTTCAAGATTGTATAAATTACCCGACTCTTCTTGAAAATGCACCATTTTTTCTCGAATGTGATCTAAAAATGAAAGCGCAAAATCTAACCCCCATTTTGTGGTGATATTTTCTTTATCATCTGTAAAATTACGTATCATTTCATTAATACCGTTAACGCCAATTGTAGCAAAATGATTACGAAGCGTGCCCAAATAACGTTTTGTATAAGGATAGAGTCCATTGTCAATGAGCCGTTGGATGGTTTTTCTTTTCACTTCCAAGCTAGATTTTGCTGACTCCAAAAGATAATCCAAGCGTTGCATCAAAACATCCTTATTTCCTTTAAAAAGATATCCTAGCCTTGCACAATTGATCGTTACGACACCCAAAGATCCTGTCTGTTCTGCAGATCCAAAAAGTCCATTCCCTCGTTTTAAAAGCTCTCTCAAATCTAGCTGCAAACGACAACACATAGAGCGTACCATACTAGGATCTAGATCAGAATTGATGAAATTTTGAAAATAGGGAAGGCCATATTTAGCGGTCATATTGAAAAGGAGATCTGCATTTTCACTTTCCCAAGGAAAATCTTTGGTAATGTTGTAGGTTGGAATAGGGAATGTGAAGACGCGTCCCTTTTCATCTCCATTTGTCATCACCTCGATATAGGCTTTATTGATCATGTCCATCTCTTTTTGGAGATCCCCGTAGGTAAAGTCTACAGGTTTGCTTCCAATCATTGGCACTTGAGTGCGCAAATCTTCAGGACAGACCCAATCAAAAGTCAAGTTTGTAAATGGCGTCTGCGTCCCCCATCTAGATGGAACATTTAAATTAAAAATCAGCTCCTGCATGTTTTGTTTCACAACAGAGTAATCGAGATTATCGATGCGAATGTACGGTGCCATGTAAGTATCAAACGAGCTAAATGCTTGTGCCCCTGCCCACTCATTTTGTAATGTGCCTAAAAAATTCACAATTTGTCCCACAGCACTTGATAAATGTTTAGGTGGACCTGCCTCAATTTTTCCAGCCACTCCATTGAAACCTTCTGCAAGGAGCATTCTTAAAGACCATCCTGCACAATAACCTGCTAAAACATCCAAATCATGAATATGTAAACTTCCATCTCTATGCGCTTCACCAATTTCATGAGAATAGACATGCGAGAGCCAATAATTTGCAATAATCTTGCCTGCCGCATTCAAAATCAATCCACCAAGAGAATAGCCCTGATTTGCGTTGGCATTCACTCGCCAATCTTTGCGTTCTAAATATTCATTGACCGACTCTATAGAATCGATGACCACTTTTGTATCTTTTCTTAACACCGTGTGTTTTTCTCGATACAAAATAAATGCTTTGGCTGTTTTGAAGTAACCTTCCTCAAAAAGCACCTGCTCAACTCTGTCTTGCACTTCCTCTTGAGTAGGAGTTTTTTCATAAAAATAGGCAATGACTTTATCTGTGAGCTTTTTTGCTACATCTTCGGAAAATGCTTGAGTAGCAATACCCGCTCTTAAAATTGCAGAAACGATTTTTTCTCTATCAAAAACAACTTCAGATCCATCTCTTTTCAAAAAGCTTTTCAATGACACTTCTTCTGCAATTTTATCGCTCATAATGACTCCTCTTAGGCTTTTTTATATTTTTCTCAATAGAGGCAAAACACAACATCTTGTAGCACACGCCTCTAAACACTACTATATATTATATATTCGATTTTAAATTCAAGATTTTTCCAACACTTTAAACAATCTTCATCTTTACACATTTTGCTTCAGTGTTTTGTGTTTTTTTTCTGAAAAAAAATAGAACTGATTTAACAAAAAATGATCCGCAAGAACAATGAAGCTCATCGCCTCAACAACAGGAACTACGCGCACAGCAATACAAGGATCATGTCTAGATTTTTCGGACAACTCCAATGTTGTTGGCACATTTTGATAGGTGACTGTTTGTTGTGAGGTCTGAATGCTTGATGTAGGCTTGATAGCCACGCAGAATTCAAGAGGCATTCCTGTAGAAACACCGCCAAGCACACCTCCTGCATGATTGGTTGCTGTTTTCAATGTTTCATCAAAAGATTCCACTTGATCATTGTGTTCAGATCCTCTCATTGAAGCACACTTAAAACCAGAGCCAATCTCAAATCCTTTGACCCCAGGAATGGACAGCATTGCTTTGGCTAAGTTTGCTTCTAGTTTATCAAATATAGGTTCTCCAAGTCCCATGGGCACATTGAAAACTTTCACCCCCACAATTCCCCCAACTGAATCCCCTTCTTGCTTGCATTTTTCAATCAGTTGAACTATTTCGATTTCTGCATTAGGATCGGGACAACAAAGTGCACTTCTTTGGATATTTTCTATCCAATTATCATTGAGTTGAGTTCTTACAGAACCGATCTGCTTAATGTAGGCAACCACTTGGATTTCTGGAATCATCTTTTTAGCAAGTGCGCTTGCTGCAACCCAAGATGCCGTTTCTCTGCCACTTGCTCTTCCACCACCTCTTGCGTCCACATGTCCATATTTTTTGAAATACATAGCATCAGCATGACCTGGACGTACCACGTTTTTTACAGATGCATAAACACTCGAATCTGCATCTTGATTTTCAATAAGAATGCAGATCGGCTGGCCCGTTGTTTTTCCTTCAAACACACCAGACACAATTTGAGGCCGATCTTCTTCTTTTCTAGAAGAAACCAAATGTGAAAATCCAGGGCGGCGTTTTTTTAGCTCTTCAAAAATCTCTTCTTCTGAAATGTCGATATTAGCCGGACATCCATCAATCACAACCCCCATCATTTTTCCATGAGATTCGCCAAAAGTTGTGATCTTAAAAATATTTCCAAATGTATTTGCCATATCAAAACAATTTACTGAGTTTTTCAACTATACGAGATTGTGTCACATCCAATGTATAATCAGCAACGCTTGCATAGAGTTTTTCTCGTTTGCAATAGAGTGTATCAAAATTATGTTCATCTAAAAACGCAGGCCTATCTTTTTTTAGTTGCATTCTTAAAACCTCTTTATCTCGCTTCAAATGAACACAAACCGTATGACCTGAAAACACAAAACCCGTCTCCAAACTCCCACCTCCAAGCGCAATGACTTGGCTGTTCGAAAAATCCAAATTTCGTAACACTTCAAGCTCAAAGGCACGAAAAAACTCTTCTCCCAATTCGGAATACAGCTCTCTTGGTGTTTTTTGATGTTTTTTTTCAAGCAGCTCATCGGTATCTACAAAAGGACAGCCTCTAACTTTTGCAATTTTTTTGCCCAATGTGGTTTTACCAACTCCCTTAAATCCCAACAAAATCAAGCTTTTTTTCAAAACAAGCTCCACATTTTTCTAACCTTTCAATAAATTGAGGATAGGTTTTTTTCATACAATCGATATCTTTGATCTCAATATCCCCTACTCTAAGACCAAGCACGATAAAGCTTAAAGCCAGGCGATGATCCAAATAAGAATGACACACTCCTGATTGCATCGCACTTTCATACACAATAAAGCCATCTTCTTTTTCTTCGATGTTAGCTCCTAACTTCTTCAATTCTTTTGCAACACACGCAATGCGATCACATTCTTTAAAACGCGCAGATTTTGCATTGTAAAGTCTTGTTTTACCTTTTGCAAAACAGCCCAACACAGCAAGCTGGGGCAAAGCATCAATGAAAGGATCACAATCGATCTCGATCCCTTCCAATTCTGATTTTTTAGCCACGACACTCTGTCCTTTTATTTCTATATCCCCCCCCATTTTCTGAAAACAGTCAATCAACTGTTTATCTCCTTGAGAGTCTGAAAAATCTAAATGCTCGATCTGAATAGACCCTGTCAAAAGCGCTGCTGCAATCGGATAACTTGCGGAGCTAAAATCTGTAGGAACAGTGTAGTCAAAAGCCTCAATGCTCCCTTTGGGATAAATAGTGATCTTTTTGTCCGTATCTTCATAGGGAATTTGCAAAAACTTGAGCCAAGACAAGGTCATTTGCACAAAAGGCTTTTCTTTTCTGTTTTTGATTGAAATAGTTTTGGGCGTTTTAAGTTTCAGAATTGCAAAAATGAGCGCCGATACATATTGTGAATCGCTCCCATCTATCTCAATTGTATTTTTATGCAATTGCTCTAATGCTCGAAGCAGAGGCTTGATAGGTCTTTTTTTGAGGCTCAAATCGCCCATGATGATGGCTTTTTCATGAAAAAGCAGTGCTGTTAAAAGTCTAAAGGCTAGACCCGAATTGCCTACATCAAACACGCTATGTTTTAGATCAAACGCATTTGCACCTATAATTTCTAAACCCTCTTTGGTTTTTTCTATTTGAGCTCCAAATTGACAGCAGCATTTAATCAACAGCTCCATATCTTTAGACATGAGCACATTTTTTATACAACTTTTGCCAAATGCAATGGAAGCCAAAATCACAGCCCTTACAGAATGCGATTTAGAAGGTGGCACGCAAATGGTACCACGCAATGTGCTTGTTTTTACAAAAACCATGTTTGATACTGCCTCATTGCTTGTTCAATAAAGAGTTGTTTGCCAGAAATCACCTGACATCCAGCTTGCCTTGCTACAGATAAAAGCGGCGTTGCTCCTTGCACAGCATCAATAACAATCTGGCAATGCGACAAATCTTTTTCGCTTAATTCAAAAGCCTCTCCATGCATCCCCACAGACGTCGCGTTGATCAAAACATCGCATTTTTGTAAATGCTCCTTGAACTGCTCCAAAGGAAATACAGGTACACCAAATTTCTTTGCTTTTTCAACGCTGCGATTAAAAATCGTGACATCAGCTCCTTGTTTTTTCAACTGATGCACAATTGCTCTTGCCACACCTCCAGCTCCCAAAACAAATACAGATTTAGCCTTCAAATCCATATCCCCCAATCCATCTGTATTCGATCCAATCAATCTGTGATTGCGAATCGTGATGGTATTCACAGCGCCCATTTCCAAAGCATCTTTTTCCACTTCATCTAAAAATTCAATCACTTTTTCTTTAAAAGGCATGGTGACAGAAAGCCCTTTAAAATCACTCAATCTTAATTGCTCAAAAAAGGATTTTAGCTCTTTTTCTTCTAATTGTATTTTTACATAACATGCATCCATCCCAAGTGTTTTATAAATGTGATTATGAAAAATATGACCCCGGCTGCTATCTACAGGGTTGCCTATTAAACCAAAAAGGTTTTTCTGATCTGAGAGATGGTAGTGATTCAATTCGTCTATTGTGAGCTGTCCTGGCGCTGTTTTTGGAAATGACTCTACGCTCACATAATGGATTGGGTTGTGCATTTTTGAAGACAAAATACGTGTCAACTGCCCGCCGATCCCTACACTCAAAAGAATCAAACGCGGATCTTTTTTTTCATGCACAAATTGCAGCGCTTGCAGCGGTGTCACTTCATTTAAAACACACTTAAATAGATCTGCATCTTTTGTCTGCAATTGAGCAATAACTTGCGTCAAATCTTCCAAAGAAACTCGATGCTTTGACACAATGACTTTTGCAGATTTTATAAGGGGAAACAAACGATCGAATGCTTCGAGTTCCAAATCTACCCAATCTGGTTTTAATTCAAGAAAGGGCTCGATATCCATATTCTTAAATGTAAAAAGAACAGGTGTTTTAACCAGCTGTTTTAATTGCTTCAATTCCTCGATAGTAATCTTGTAAAGATCTAAACGAAATTCCACAAGATCAACATTGGGTAAATGCTGAATCTGCTGATGGAGATCATTAAACGTAGGCCCTGGAAGACAGGCACATAAAAGCGTCTTTGATTTGCCTTTCGGTAAATTGAGTAGTTGTGTCAAAACACTCCCCTATTTTCTTTAACAAAATAAACTGCCCAAATCCTTTTTTATCATACTTCATTTTTTCAATTAAGAGCTCTATTGCAAAAGTTTCCAATTGAACATCTAGCCGATCAAACAATTGCAAAATGCGCTGCTTTTCATTTTGTTCTAGCGGCGATAATTGAGATGCAAACAACATTCCCATAAACACAGCTTTTCCATGCGGAATTTGGTAACACGACACAGCTTCAATGGCATGTGCCAAAGTGTGTCCAAAATTCAAACAGTGACGATTTGCCCCATCAACAAACCCTTTCTTTACTCCCAAATTCTTTTCGATGAAATATTTCAAAAAAGCTCTATCTTTTTCAAAAAGGCGTGAATAGTTAGATTCTATTTCCTCAAAAAACAGTGCATCCTTAATCAGTGCATGCTTGATGCCTTCTGCAAGACCATTGAAAATCTCTTGTTCACTTAACGTAACAAAAAAATCCATGTCGATCACAATTTGTTTTGGTGAATAAAAAGACCCAATCAAATTTTTGCCAAAGGATGTATTGACTCCATTCTTTCCACCAAAACTAGCATCAATGCATGCCAGTAGAGTCGTTGGCACAAAAATCACATCGACACCACGCATGTACGTGGATGCTAAAAATCCAATCAAATCAAGTGTCATACCTCCGCCAATGGCAACAAATGTATACTCTTTGCTAATCCCTTTTTCTAAAAGTCGATCTTCCAGCTGTTCTTTTGTTGCGCGCGTCTTGTTTTCTTCTCCTGAAGGAAAGACAAATACGGGCCCTAATTTTGAAATTTTTTCTTGATAAAGCGCATGGATATTTTCATCGCAAAAGCAAATATATTTTTTGTTTTTTAGGCTTTCAATAGATTCAAACATATGCTTGATACTAGCTCAATTTACAATTGAAAAGAAAGATTTATTACTTTAAAATGGCGGTAATGATTTTAATTCTTTTGAACTTCTTTCTATGGTCAACAGTCTTTCCTTTAGGCAAAGGAACTTTGGATGTTACATCCCCCTTATTTCTGACCGCTACAAGAATGCTTTTTGCCGCTGTGTTACTTCTTGGATTTCTTGGCCTAACCAGAGCAAAATCCTTTAAAATCAATGTTAAGCAATTCATCGGTATTGGCCTGCTTGGGTTTTTCAATATTTATCTTGTCAATATCTTGGAGTTTTGGTCTTTGCAATATCTCTCTAGCGCCAAAGTGTGCTTTTTATATGGCCTCTCACCCTTTTTGACCGCCTTTTTATCCCTCGTGCATTTCAAGGAAAAAATGACCACGAAAAAAGCCTTGGGGCTTGGGCTTGGATTTTTAGCCTTTTTGCCCATTCTTTTTTTCCAAAGTGGAACCTCTCAAAGTTCAGTTACTAGCTTTTTACCAGAGCTTGCCATGGTAGGCGCCGTGGTGTTTTCTTGCTACGGATGGATTTTGCTCCGCTCTCTAGTTAAGAAAAATGTGGCTTTTTCTATGGCCAATGGCACAAGCATGCTCATCGGAGGTTTATTCGCTCTTGTGCATTCTTATTTTGTCGATACTTGGAATCCTCTGCCTATGACAAACACAATTGTATTTGCCAAGGGCTTAATTCTCATGACACTTATTTCAAACGTGATTTGCTATAATTTGTATGGATATTTACTCAAGAAATACACAGCAACGCTGCTCTCTTTTGCAGGGCTTTTAAGTCCCATATTCGCTTCGATCAACGCCTACTTTATTTTAAACGAGCCGATGCAGCCACTCATTTTCTTCTGCACAGGCTTTATTCTCTTTGCGCTTTGGATTATCTATTCTGAAGAACTCAAACTCGGCTATATTGAAAAATCGAAAAGAGCTCTAGAGCGTGAAAAACTCAATGTTTAGGTCTGTTATTAACCTGAGTTTCTAAGTTTAGTTTATTCAGCATCGCGAGGAGATTTCTCTTAAATTCTTGGGATTTTTACCGCAAGGAATGGTCAAAAGGCCATTCCTAAGATAAAAAGGGTTTTATTTCCAATGCTTTTTGGTCCAATGGATCACGAAGGGAAAAACACATCCTAGGATAATACCCGCAGTTAAA
This sequence comes from Chlamydiota bacterium, assembly GCA_011064725.1. Classification (NCBI taxonomy): domain Bacteria; kingdom Pseudomonadati; phylum Chlamydiota; species Chlamydiota bacterium. The sequence goes on from JAAKFQ010000001.1 coordinate 19,332, forward strand.
ATGCCGTCAAAAACAAGCAAGCTCCCGACACTGAAATAGTCTGGAGGGAAAAAGCCGACGACAATGCCGAAAATAGAGGCAATGATTCCAAAAATCACACAGATTGCTATGCCGTAATTTTTGAAAGGGATTTTAAAACCTTTGAGTTTACGCTTCTGCTTGATTCGGATCCACATCGCTGCCAAAAAAAGCAAAATGTACATGATTAGATAGAGCTGCGCTGTCATCACCGTCAGCATCCAAAAAGAACTATTCACAGAAGGCATGAATAAAAATACAGAAGATAGCACTGTCACGACAATGCCTTGAAAAATTAAGATGTTTTTTGGGCTATTATGCTCATTCACTTTGTGAAATATTTTCGGCAGATTCCCATCTTGTGCGGCAACCAAAAGACCCCTGGATGGACCGATGATCCATGTCGACACAGACGCAATGGCACCGACGATGATGAGTCCACCCATAATAGGTTCTAAAAATTCCATGTTATACGCTTTAAAAAATAGGGCATAGGCATCAATCACACCGCCAACTAGATTTAAGCGCTCTGGAGGAATCACACTTGCAATGGATAGGCTCCCCAAAGTATTGACCAAAAAAATCAAAATTGTGGACAGCAAAATCGCTCGCGGAAAGCTTTTATGGGGCTTTTTGACATCTTCTGCATGCACTACTGACATCTCCATTCCTACAAAGGAAAGGACAATACCAGACAAAAGCGCAAGCTGTGGCAAATCTTTAATATGAGGGAGCAGGGAAAAATTAAATTCCATTTCGATCGGCTCCTTGGCTAGATACCAGATAATACCAAGTAGAGCAATAAATGCTGTTGGCAAGAGGGTTCCAAACAAGGCTCCAAAACTAGAGATTTTTGAGCTCAGTTTAATGCCTTTTAGATTGATCCATGTCGATGCCCAAAAAACCACAAGCACCGTGACAAAGACAAACCACGCATTATGCGCCAAGTCCATCTTGAAAAGCGTTGCAAACGTGACGGCAATAAAGGATAAAATACTCGGGTACCAAAAGACATTTTCTAACCACTGTAACCAGATGGCTAAAAATCCCCATTTTTTTCCAAAAGCCTCCTTTACCCACAGGTAGACACCGCCGCCTTCCGGAAAATTGGTGACAAGTTCTGTACACACAAGCGCTACAGGAACAAAAAACATGATCGCTGCAAGCGCATAGAGCAAAATAAGGGAAAATCCATAGGTTGCAGCAAACGGCAAGTTTTTTAAACTCGCAATCGCCACAACGTTAATCATTGCAATAGCAAAGGGGCCAAGGGCTCTTTTCATAAAGATATTTTTATCCTATTTTCTAGATATTCGCAATGTTTTTTCCAAAAATATTGACTTGTGCTAAATTAAGTGGATGGCAAAAAAGACAAATGCCGAAGTGGCTGCAGAAAACGAAAAAAAAGCGAAAAAAACGCAAAAGTGGCTGTTTCAAAACGAATGGCTGGAAGCAAAGAAAACGACGTTTCATTTTGACGATCACGAGTATGAGCGTTTTTTGGTCGTGCATCCAGGAGCTGTTGCCATCATCCCAATTAACAAAGATGGCGATTTGATTCTTGTCAGGCAATACCGCAGTGCAATTGAACAACTCTCACTAGAAATTCCCGCAGGGCGCATTGATGGAGATTTGCCGCCAGATGGTGAAGCACAAAGAGAATTGCAAGAAGAAATTGGCTTTAGGGCAAACAAGCTAACCCCCTTTGGATCGCTCTATTCTGCTCCTGGATTTACAAATGAAAAAATCTACCTTTTTATTGCAGAAGACCTCGTGCCTTCAAAGTTGCCGCATGATGTAGGTGAAGTGATCGATATTGTCACTACTCCTTTATCTGATGCCATTCAATATATAGAAGAGGGTAAAATCGTGGACGCTAAAACTATTGTAAGTATCCTACGCTTCGCTAATCGTATTCAGATGCTTTAGGTATTTCTTGTGAAGGCTCATCGAACAGCCACTCGATCAAAAAACAAGGATCTTTTAAAAGTTTGTCAAAATCAAATGTGCTAGGTTTTTTTTCTCTAGCGATTGTGTGCGTGAAAGGATATTGAATGTGAAAATCTGCATTTAGGTAACTGCAAGGCATTTGCAAAAGAGAAGAATCGAGTTTTTTATTGGGGTGCTGTTTTCCAATAAATGCAGAGTAAGGATGTTTAGGTTTTGTTTCTTGAAACTTAGCTTCAATAAATCCATCTAGAGGATCGCCATATTCATCAATCAAAATGTTGAATTTTTTTGTCAGTAAATTGGACGCATCATTGAGCGCGTTTTTCATTCGGTGTTTGATCCAGCTCTCGTAAGATTTAAGATGTTTTTCAAAAATGTGTTGCAATTTTGAACAACGCTTGAAACGAAGCTCTTTTTCTAGTGTTTTTACAAATTTTTCTTCAAAGGAGCTGAGTGAAGGTAATACAAACACTTTTTTTGAGCGTTTCTTTTTGAAAAATGTTTTAAAAAATTGCATTGCCTTAGCATCGGATTGAAAAGCGTGGTAATGGGCATCCCGTTGAAACTGTTTTAAATGCTCAATAAATTTTTTAGCAGACGATTTGGGAATATACACGGTTCCATCATTGTCTTGAATCCCATTGAGTTTGTCCATCGTTTCTATCATAACAACGCTTGTGGAACGATCCAAATAATTAATAAGACCTTTTAAAATACCAAGTTGATTTTCAAAAACGAGAAATGTTGCCATAGATTTTCTTCCTTGTTGGAAGTTATCAGATTAACACAACCCCCAAGCAGATGGCAACAATTTTTGCTTCAAATATTTTTTTGACAATTGATGTGATGCGAAAAATCCAATTTAGAGGAAGAGCGAAAGGGGCAAGATACAAGTATTGCTCGGAAGTTCAACTCCATGAGAGTTGGACAAGGAGCAATGCAAAGTAGGTTGCTCCTTGCAGCCTTCCTATAGGTAGGATTTTTGCGTTACATCGATTGATACCTCAAGCGCTTAGAATAAATAACAAAGAAAACACCAAGCAATACAATAGGAAGACTCAATATTGCGCCCATATTTAAAAAAGGCACATGCCAAAGGCTTTGCTCTAATTTGAAAAATTCAGCAATAGCTCTAAAGGTAAACATATTAATTAAAAAGAGCCCACTGAAAAATCCCCTACCCTTATTTTTCAATTTTCGAAAAAGCGCTATAAGGACAAAAGCGCTGATTAAATAAAAAAATGCTTCGTAAAGCTGTACAGGATGACGTGGAACAAAAGGTGTTGCTCCTGCAGGGTTGCCAAACCTAACCGCCCAAGGCAAGGTTGTTTCTGTACCCATAATTTCTTGATTCATAAAGTTTCCAGCACGTATAAAAAAGCTGGCAAACCCAATACTAACAGCGATGAGGTCAAAGAAAAACAAGCTGCTAAGGCCATACAATCGATCTTTGTAGATACGGCAAAAAAGCAAAATGCTTAAGACGATTCCAATCACAGCTCCATGTGAGGCAAGCCCTCCTTCCCAAGTCATAGGTATCTCCCAAAGGCGGTGCTTGAAATAGGCCCAATCATAAAAAAAGACGTGAAACAATCTAGCTCCAACAATAGCACCCACCATCACATACAAAAAGATCTTTTCATAAGAAAACTTATGGAAAGCCAGTATTTCTTTTTTTTCTTTGTCTTTGAAGGCAGGAAAATCATTCAATAAAAACTGTTTGTACAGTTTTTGCAGAACAAACAAACTCAACATGCAACCAACAGCAAAAAAAATCCCATACCATGCAATGGGCCTATTAAAAAAAGGTATGTAAAATGCAATAGGATCTGGATTAAAGATCATGATTTTCCTCCACTTTCAGAATAGGTTTTTACAGCTTTGCTAAATTGAAAATAGAGCGCGCTGCCATTTAGAAGCCCTATGCCGACTGTCAGCATAACAAAAGCCTTTACATCTTGAGGGATATGTAAAAGACGCAAAATAAGCCCTAAAGAGAGCATACAAAAAACTAAAAGGTAAAATGTCACAGGATAAAGTTTTTTTAAAACAACAGGATTTTCCATTTTTAAGAGTTTTGATGTCATTTTCTTTACCATGCGCATCAACAAAAAACGCGCTTTTAAAAACCCCAAAATCATTGCGACTAAGAAAAGAACAAAAAAGCCCATTTCTTTTGCAGGAAAAAGAGGCAAAATCCAAAGGGTTGTATCTTGCATTTCATACGCTTTAAAAAAAAACACAACGCCACTCACAACTAAGAATAAGCCAATAAAAAACCAAATAATACCTGTGAGCCTAAGCGCTTGAGAATGTTTAAGCTTCATATCAAAAGTCCTGTTAAAAAGGTGGCCACGATGAAATAGATCACCATGGATAAAAAGTCATTAAACGCCGTGATAATGGGGCCTGCTGCAACCGCAGGATCAATGCCAATATTGACAAATACAAGAGGTGAAAAGACACCAAGAAAAGTGCCAGCAATGCATGCGCTAATCAATCCCCCACTAATAATCAAACCAATCGCCGCAGGATAATAGACCGTATCATTATGCATGCCAAAAAAACTTAGGAAAAAGACTATTAAGCCTGCTCCAATTCCAAAAACAACGCCTAACGACATGCCCAACACAAGCTCTTTTAAAGCCATGTTTTTGCGATTTTTCTTTGTGATCATATTCAGCGCCATGTAACGCACCAAAACGGTACTGTTTTGCAGGCCAATATTTCCAGAAAGCCCTGTAATTAAAGGAACAAAGAAAAGTAAAAAAGTAAGAAAATGGGGCGCATTTTCATTATAATATTCCATCACTTCCATATTAATAAGGCCAGCTATCAATGTGACAAGCAGCCAGGGCGCACGCGCAAAAAAACGTTTAATCCCTCTTTGTGAATCGGTCAACTTTTCGTTGGTACCACCAATGGTTGCAATCGTTTCGTCTGCAATATCTCCAATTGCTTCTATCACATCTTCATGGGTAATCACGCCAAGCAACACATTATGATGATCTACAACAGGTAGGGCAGAAATCTTATAACGCTCGACCACATCGACAACCTCCTCTCTTGAAGTCTCTTGATTCACTTTGTGATACACAGGACGCATGATTTTTTTAAGTGGTAATTTATTATCATTGACAATCAAGTTGCGTGCAGGCACATAGCCTACAAGTTGCCTTTGTTCATTGACAACAAAAATACGTTTTGTCATCTCAACGCCAGGATAATTGCTAATGATTTTGGCAACCTCTTTGATCGTCTTATCGGGTGTGAATAAAAAATACTCATTTTTCATCAAACGCGCTGCAGATTTGGGCTCATGTTTGACAAGCTCTTTAATTTGAAGTGCCTTTTTGACATCCAATTTATCTAAGATTTTACGAAACCTGCGAGCGGACAAATCCTCTGTCATACTAACAGCTTCATCAAGAGGCATGTATTCTAATAATTCTTTTAATTCATGATCATCAATCTGCCTTAATACCGCTGTTCTTGTGTCTCCATCTGTTTCAATAATAAAGGTCACTTTATCATCTAAATCTTTTAAATTTTCATAAAGGACGCTGCGATCTTGAAGAGGAATTCTAGAAGCTGCTACAGCAAGGTCAATGGGGCTATGTTCTAGAGCAATTTTGGCAACGTTATGCAAATAAACAGCTGATGTTGTTCTATGAAAGGCCCTTTTGAGTTTCTCCAGAAGAATATCATCGAGCTGGGCCGTTTTTAAATCAAGAGGATGGTAAACATTTTTTACCTTATCTTTTACACTCATTATCACCTCTTTGTCATCCCAACCAGTGTAGTCGTCTTAGTAAAAACAATCAAATAAAATCTTCTAGATAAACTCAATAGAATCTTCATGGCGTGATAAAAGATGTTTGACATTGATTTTTAAAAAAAAAGAGTTTAAAATGAGCTAAACAGCTGGCGTTATGCATTAAATTCTTTAGAGGAGGACGTAGTAGATTGTTCCTTGTAGCCCTCCTATGGATGGAATGTAATGCATAACGTCAGTAAATAAATCGGTTTAAAATGCAAACTTCACAAAATCAAAAAGATAATCTTTTGCAGTTAAAAGATTCTTTGAATCAAGGAGAGATTGAAAAAAGTTTACACCTTTTTGAAAAAATCCATTCTCAAGGGATTGATACGGCGCATTTAGAGCTTTTCACAGAGTGTTTGACGCTGTTTAACAAATTTTTAGAATCGAAAAGTGAAGCTGAACTTGAAGATATCTGCTCTTTATGTACAAAAACCATCGAAAAACACCAAAATCCAAGCGCGCATTTTTTCTACATTGTGGGACAATGCTATTTGCACTATGGCATCAAAACCGAGCAACTAGATGCTCTTAAACAAGCAAAAAATTATTTTTACTCAGCTTTGGAAAATAGGAAAGATCTTTCAAAAGAAAATTTGGCACTTTATCTCTGGGCACAAGCTCTAACCTCCTTTTACATCGGACACATCCAGGATGATCGTTTTTATTTAAGAAAATCTATTGGCGAATATGAAATGATCAATGATAAGGATGTTCTATTGCCTCTTTATTTTATCAACAAAGCCCAAAGCTACTTGGCGCTGGCTAAAAAAAACAAAGACAAAGACCTTTTGCATTTGGCAATCAAATATTTGAAACAAGGCAAGCAATTAGATCCCAATTCCTTAGAGATTGATTTTTACCTATTTGTAGGTTATCAAAATCTCTATAAACTGAATTTAGAAGATCACACATTTACGATTGCAAATCAAACCTTAAAGAATATTGAAAATAGCCCTCTATTTTCTGCCTTGATGTATGAAAAATGGGCAGATCTTTTACATTTTGCTGCTGAAGTAAAAAATGATGAGGAATGTTTAAAGCAGGCTATTGAAAAATATCGCCTTGGGCTCCAGTTAGATCCTCCCAACATCTCTCTTTTGGAAAGTTTCTGCATCGCTCATTGTAAGCTTGCTATCATTAAAGAAGATGTCACGTTTTTAAATGAACCTTTAAAAGCATTGCAAGATCAAGACCTGCCTCTTGCACAAGGTTATATTCTTTTGGCAAAAGGGTTATATTTTAAAGAGTTGAGTTTTCTCAACGCTGCAAAAGAACATTTTCAAAAAGCACTAGAACATGATTCTAAACGCTATGAAATTTGGCAAGCTATGGGGCTTTTACATTTTGGTCTTTCTGTGTTTCTGGAGCCTGTGATCTATTTTGAAAAAGCCATCTACTGTTTTGAAAAGGCTCTTTCTTTTAATGATTACTACATTCAGGTAAAGATGGATTTGGCCATCCTCTATTTTTATTTAGCCAAGGCCACAAAAAATGTGGCTATTCTAAGAAAGGCAATTAAAATTTTTGAACAAGAATCTCTGCACAAAGAACACAATAACCATCTTAATCCAAACTGGCTCTATAGCTATGGATGTGCTCTATGTCTTTATGGAGATTTAAGCCAGGATGAAACCCACTATCTTCGCGCCATTTTAACCCTCGCTCAAATCGTGGAGTTACATCCTCACATGAATCATGCCCGTTTTCAACTGGGACTTGCTTGCGCCTTTTTTGGAGAAACCACACAAAGTGCACACTATTTAAAACGCGCGCTTTATTATTTTAACGAAGTGATTGATCGTGATCATGAAGATGATAGAGCCTATATCGAAGCGGCCATCTGCATGCTTAATTTAGCAGAAGTTCAACCTTCCATTGCAAAAGTGGCTTTCTTGGCTTCTGCTGAAGACTACTTAAAGCGCGCCCTTTTCTTAGGAAATGAACAAAGTTATTATTATCTTGCATGTATTTACTCACTTTTTGGTAGAATAGGACAGTCTATTGAATTTTTGAAAAAGTCAAAACTCAATGGAACATTGCCAGAAATGACAGAACTTTATGAAGATGAATGGCTAGAAAATGTACGCAAATCCAGTGATTTTGAAAAATTTGTTGGTGAAGTAGAACAAGAATTGAAAAGATGAAAGACAAAAAAGGCTACTATTTATCTGTATTGTTATTTACAGTCTGTTTTTTCTTTTTAAACCATTACCTTTTTCCAGCAAAAAGCATTTTTGAAACACAAAATGAAAACACTGAAACAGCTGCAATCGAATACAAACAAGAGACCAAAGAAGCCCCACTTAAGTCTATTGCACTCGATACAGAGGCCTCTTATGTTTTAGAAAATGCGCACTTTACTCTGCTTTTTTCAAAAAATGGCAATCTTCGTCAAATTTATCTTCCTATGCAAACACACAGTGCTAAAAGCTTGATTAAACCCACTTCCATTGACTACGAACTTGGAGATTTAAATCCTTACGTCGATGTAATCAACAGTGAAAGGAAAGAATCTCAATTTTCTACAAAAAATTTCTATCCCATGCTCAGATCTAATCAAAACCACGAATATGAGGCGTTTTCTCTCACAAACTCTACACCTTTTGAACTGATCGAACATAGCGACAAACACATTGTTTTTAAAGCTGACAACATCAAAAAAACATATACTCTCACAAACGATCCTTTTGTTTTTGATGTAAAATTGGAGTTTGATGAACCTCAAACAGATCTATGGTTAGCATCAGGAATGTGTGATTCCGAAGTTGTGGCAAATTCTGTTCAATCATTCATCAAATATGGCGTCCAAAAAAAAGGTGAAGTGGAGACAAAAGACCTAACGCTTCCCGAAGACAAGTCCTTGATTAGCTCTTTGCAGTACCACTGGCTTTCTATATCCAATGGACCTTTTGGAATGATTGTACAACCCAAGAGCACACAGCTGGGTTTGATGATAGAAAAAATAGATAGCAAAAAGATTCCATCAAAACTTGCAACTTTAAGCACACCTGATCTAGATGAAAAACTAAAAACAGCTCCAGGGTATCTATGTAAATTTCCTGTTTCTAACCAAACGCAAGTAGAATTTAAAATCTTTGCAGGTCCTTATCAAAACAACCTTTTGAAGCAAATTAACCCCCTACTTTTAGATGCTCAAAATAACCAAGGATTTTTGACCTCCATTTCAAAGCCTTTTTCACGTATTTTGTTCTACATTTTGGAGTTTTTTTATAACCTGACACATTCTTGGGGTCTTTCGATCATCCTTTTAACGATTGCATTGCGTCTCATGCTCTATCCCCTCAATGCTTGGTCAATCAAACAAAATCTAAAAACCCAAAAATTGTCTCCTCAAGTCAAAGTGATTAACGAAAAATATAAAAAAGATAAGCAAAAGCGCTCTATTGAAACAATGAAGCTTTATCGAAAAGAGGGTGCCAATCCCCTGACTGGTTGTTTTCCTATTCTGATCCAAATGCCCTTTTTGCTTGGTATGTTTGATCTTTTAAAAAACACTTTCCAATTACGCGGAGCTAGCTTTATTCCAGGATGGATCACAAACCTTTCTGAACCCGATACTCTTTTTTCTTGGGGTTTTTCCATCATCTTTATTGGCACTTCCTTCCATCTGCTTCCTGTTTTGAATGGCATAGCGATGTTTTTCCAACAACGCTTCTCAAGTTCTCTTCCTAAAGATCCTTCTCAATGGACAGATCAACAAAGACAGCAACGCACAATGGGAACTTTAATGCCCCTTTTCATCACCTTTGCTTTTTACAATTTCCCAGCAGGCTTAAATCTGTATTGGCTCTCTTCTACAATTCTTGGTGTCGGCCAACAATACTTGATGAAAAAGCTTTCCAAAAAATAGTGCTTTTTGTGTATTTTGGACCTAATACCAAATGTAAGAATTAAATCATGCAAATCTGGAAAGCGTTTATAAAACATCAGAACAAAAAGTTTAACCAAGACAATCGTCACTGGCTACTCAACTTCACCCTTAAAGGTTTTGACGCAAGAAACCTGTATTTAGAAGCTAAAAGCCCTTTTCACGCGCTCTGGTTTGAAGAACACCTTAAATCACGTTTCGATACATTTATACGTGAAAATAGCCATCGCCCTATTAAGGTACACCTAGAGCTCCCAAACACACAAGAAGAACAAAAGCCTCGCACATTCTTACAACGCCTTAAAGAGGATACGATTTTGCATCCTAGGATGACCTTTGAACACTATATCCAATCTCCTGAAAACCATTTTGCGATTGATGTTGCTAAACAAGCAATCCAAGCTAAAGATCCATGCTTAATTTTTTTCTCTGGAATTCGAGGGTGTGGAAAATCGCATTTGCTTCAAAGCTTAACCTATTTTGCTAAATCCCTTTCACTCAATGCAATCTATGTCACTGTCCAAACATTTACCAATCACTTTGTCACAGCCATTCGCTTAAATCAAATGGGCACATTTCGTAATTTTTACAGAAATGCTGAGTGTTTAGCCATTGATGATTGTGAAGTGTTTGAAAACAAAAATACCACACAAGAAGAATTTTTCCATCTATTCAATCATCTGCATCTAAACAAAATCCCCATGCTATTTTCCTCTCTGAATCACCCTAATCATTTTCAAAACATTGAGCCTAGAATCACATCACGTCTGCAGTGGGGCGTCTGTCTAAAACTTTACCCTCTTAAGCCCCATGAAATCAAACTCATGATGCAAAAACGCATAGAAGCTCTCAACGTCCATATAGATGAAGCAGTATTAGATCACATTTTCAAAACACAGCATTCCAATACAGCGATTCAAAAGACATTTGATGCGCTTTTTTTCCGCATGCATTTAAACCAGCTTAAGTCTATCGACTTGCCTCAAGTCCTCGAATTACTAGAAGATTATTTTCAAAAAGCGCCTACGTTTGACGGTATTTTACATCATGTCGCAAAACATTTTGCCATCACAAAAAAAGACATCTTATCAAAAAGCAAGCTAAAAAAATATGCACGGGCCAGAAAAATCTCTATGTTTCTATGCCGCAAAAATCTCCATCTTCCCTACACACAGCTCAGCAAGCTCTTTCAGAAAGACCACTCTACGGTCATTACAAGCGTCAAAATAATTGAGCAGTCTAAAGATACTGAAATACAAAAAACACTCGATGTCCTAGAAGCTGCGCTCTAAAAACCCAAGTTTTGGGTTTATTTCACTCATTCTCAGTGAGATAATTCTTTCTCCTCATGATACTGAATAAACTAAACTTAGAAACTCAGGTTAAAATATGTTGAAAGCATCAAGCAAGATAAAGATAATGAGTACAGGGGCGATGAATTTCCAAATGGCTTTAAAATAGATCGCATACAATTTTTGTGAGATAGGAGATAGATGCATATGCATCTCAAGCTCTTTTAACACATTTTTTGGTCCCCACACATAGCCTGCTAAAATACAAGCAACAAATCCACCCAAAGGCACCATAAAATTGAGTGTTACAAAGGAAAGGAGATCAAAAAAAGTTTGATTGAAAAGTGTCACATGTTTGAACAGTGAAAACGAAAGCGCTGAAGGAATACCAATAATAAAGGCACCTAAAGCACAAAACCAGGTGCTTGCTTTGCGTGTCCATTTTTTTTGTTCTTGTAAATAGCAAATCAAAGGCTCCATCGCGGAAATTTGTGAAGTCAAAGCTGCAATGGCAACAAGCACAAAAAACAAAATGGCAAAAAGATTGCCCCCAACGATGCGACTAAATGCTACAGGAAGCACAGAAAAAATAAGTCCTGGTCCAGAATGCGTCAGAGCTTCATTCACACCCGCAATGGAAAATATGGTTAAAATAGAGAGTATGGCAGCAAGCAAATCAAATCCAGCAATGTAGACGCAGCTACCCACCACATTTTCTTTTTTCTTTAAATAACCGCCATAAGTAATCATGGTGCCCTGTCCAAGGCTAAGTGTAAAAAAGGCCTGCCCAAGGGCAAGCAGCAAAGCTCTTGGAGTTAACTTGGACCAGTCGGGAGTAAACAAAAAATCGAGCTGTTTTGGATCATCCAAGTTTGCCAACCCCATGATGGTGAGAAAAACAAAGAGCAAAAAAAGCAACGGTATAAGGCTTTTGCTCACCCACTCGATTCCCTTCTTCACCCCACCTAAAAGCACATAAGCGCAAAGCACAATAAAAATAAGATGGTAGCTGAGTGTCCAGGTCGGTGTCGCTAAAAAAGTCTGGAACTGCGCTTCTGCAGATTGAAAGCTTGCTTGATGAGAAATATTGCCCAAAAACGATTCGACCAAATACCCTAAAATCCACCCCGCCACAACGCTGTAAAACGAGCTAATTAAAAAGCCTGTTAAAATCTGGATTTTTCCAATCTGTTTCCATGTCTTTTTGTGAGTGATTTTATAAAGGGCCCCATCGACACTTGTTTGCCCATGGCGTCCTATGGAAATTTCCGTAATCAAAATAGGAATGCCTAGCAAAAACAGAAAGATGATGTAGGTGAAAATAAATACAGCGCCCCCATTTTGGGCAGCCAGATAGGGAAAACGCCAGATATTGGCAAGACCAATCGCAGAGCCCGCTGCTGCTGCAATAAACCCAAGCTTGGTCTTAAAATGTTCATGCCCGCTTTTTTTCATATCAACAAATATACATTTTATCGACGTATGTAGCAATAGACATTTGCTCTTCCAAAGACAAAAAAATCTTTTGCAAAAAAAGGCATCTGTTACCATACTTTTCATAAAAGGGATACATAAAGAGGTTTAAGATGCAGAAGAGCGCATTTCAGCTATTTTTTGAGTGCTATACCAAAAAACATTTTGTGTTCGATGGCCGTGCCACTCGCAAAGAAGCTTGGAGTTTTTTATTGCTTTCCTGGTGGAGCACTTTTTTCATTATAGATATTTATTCCAGATGGTTCTCCTTTAATATGATCATTACTAAGAATTATCCACCCAATCAAAGCTTGATGGAGACTTTAAGCATTACGACATTTGTCGTGTTTTTTTTAGTATCATTCCTTCCTGGTATAGCGGTTACTATTAGACGATTTCATGATTTAAATATGGGAGGGGGATGGTGGTTTGGACTCTTTGTCCCTTTCCTTGGGTTGATTTTGTCGATTTTACTCTCTTTTAAGAAAGGAACCGAAGGAGCCAACAAATATGGAGAACCTATTCCCTCTTATCCTAGAAAACAAGGCTCATTTAAGCTTTTTATGGAATGCATGACAAAAAAATATTTTGACTTTCGGGGAAAAGCTGGACGTCAAGAGCTATTGTTTTTTTTCCTGTACTATTTTATTGGGTCTATTTTGTTTTCCTTGATACATATTTTTCTTAACATTGGTTTAAATTTATATAAAATTGACATTTTTTCTCATTCCTATATAATTTTTTCCAATATTCTTAGTTTTTTCTCCCACATTTTCCTTATACCTGCTTTAGCGCTTTTTACAAGACGTCTTCACGGTGCTAATAGATCAAGGTGGTGGCTTTTAATGCTAATAGGGGTAAGCTTTTTTACTTTCTACTTCTTGTCTCATTATGCCTCTATTCCTTTATTTCCGTTTTTGTTTGTTTCGAGTGGCACAGCACAGTTCTTCCTCTTTTTATTGGGAACTATTACTCTTTCGTTCTTTAAAGAGGGCAAGGAAACGATCGCGTTGACGTAAGATAAGAAAAACTACGAGCCCACTCCATTACCTACGTATGTAGCAATAGACATTTGCTCTTCCAAAGACAAAAGGCAGAGTAAGTTGCTTCCACAAACAGAATTGATTAGATGTCAGCTTTTCAGAAACCATCACTACTTTGGCTCCTTTTTTCAACTCCAAGAATTTTGTTTGTAATTGCTCAAGGTCTTGGAATCCTGTGGCAAAAAAATAGACAAAATCTGGCGTTGTAAAATCAAACGTCAAAAAATCTTGGTGTAAAAACGACATCTTGGGCATCAAATGTTGTGCTTTTTCAATTAAGGACTTATTGATATCTAGACCTGTCGATTGCGCATGGTAAAAAATCGAGGCAAATTGACATAGCCTTCCATCACCGCTGCCAAGATCGACAAAATGACTCTGTGGTTCTAGATAAAAGGTCTTCAATATCCGATCAAATGTCTTTAAGGGGGTAATCCCATACAAATATGTGTGACGATAGGGATTAACAAAAAGACGGCTCAAGGCGCGTTTGATATCGCTAAAAAACAGAAGCTTGGATTTAAGGTACAAGGGAATATTTTCAAAGCCATGCCAGAGCGTGACAAAAAAAACACGAAACGTCCAAAAAAGCTTACCAATTGATGGTTTGACCAATTTTAACCACACAAAATTCATCTAATGTAATTTTCTTGTCCTTTAATGCTTGAACAAGCTCTTTGACGGGAGTAAGTTTTTTCTCAAACGTCAAACGAAAGGTATTCCAGTGACAAGCAATACTCATTTTAGATTTGATGATCTGATGAATTTTAACAGCTTGTATTGGACAGATATGCATATTTTTAAACAGCATCCTTGGATAGTAAGCTCCGATAGGAATTAAACTCAGGGTGAAGCTTTTGAATTTTTCAGAAACGGCGCGAAAAATGGACTCTCTATATGCCGTATCTCCAACAAAATAGACGCTTTTTCCCTTGACATTGAGAACAAATCCCGCACATTTAGATTTGTTGTAGTCAAAAAGCAATCGATACGCCATGTGTTTGACAGGCACAGCTTCAATCCAATAATCCTTTTGATTAGAGCGTTCCCACCAGTCAAGTTCAATCACATTTTCAATCTTTCTTTTATCAAACCACTTCTTCAAACCTTTCGGAACAAACCAGGTAATATTGGGGAATTTTTGATGCAATTTCTTGATGGTGTACTTATCTAAATGGTCATAATGGTTATGGGAGATCAACACGACATCGACTTTTTTTAAATCTTTTAATCCCATCGGGATTTTTTCCTGTCTTTTGACTCCAAGAAAACGAAAAGGAAAATAAAAAGGTGTGCAACGTTTTGACCAGATAGGATCTGTCAAAAACACCATCCCCTCTATTTCCATCATGAATGTCGAATGCCCAATCCATGTTAAATGAGGATGCGAAGTATTGACTTCTTGTTCAAAATAAGGAACTTGAAAAACGCCCATATCCACTGATTGCGTAATCATACCAAACCACTCATTTTTAAGTTTATGACAAAGTATACAAAAAATTGAATTTTTCACCAACTGATGTTATGCACCACCTTCTATTCATAGGAAAAGTGGAAGGAACAACCTCCTACGTCTTCCTCCTCATACAACTCTTTGGAGTTGTGCTTGTCAGAAATCCTTGTATCTTGTTCTTTCCATCTTTCCTCTAAACAGAATTTACTGCATAACATCAGTTACCAATTAATGGATTGTCCAGGGTAAAGAATGCGAAATTCTTCATTGTGAACATCGCTTTTATCGAGGGCTTCTAAAAGATCAAAAGCAGGCCTTAATTGATCCTCATAAGAAAGTTTGAAGGTGTGCCAATGACAGGCAACAGAAAGCTTAGATTTGACTTCTTTATGAATATCAAGCGCTTCTTTTGGCCCCACATGGACAGGAGATTGAAATTTTCTGGGTAGATAAGCACCTATGGGAATAAGACTCAAATCGATTTTTTTAAATACATCCCCTAGCTTTTTAAAATCATGTTCATTGTATCCCGTATCTCCTGCAAAATAAAAACGCTTATTTTTCACCTCAACAACAAATCCTGCCCAGAGTGTGCGATCCAAATCGAAAAGTTTTCTTCCAGAAAAATGTTGTGCCGGCACCCCAACAACGCGCATTTCAAAATTCTTTTCTTTTACGGAGTACTCATCCCACCAATTCAACTCTACAACATTGTAAATGTCCTGTTTAATAAACCACACCTTCAATCCAAGTGGAACAAACCACAAAATTCCCGGAAATTTTTGATGCAAAAAACGCACCGTTTTACGATCCAAATGGTCATAGTGATTATGCGAAATGACCACGTAATCCACTCTTTCTAAATCATCTATGCTGATGGGAGGTTGATGTTTTCTTTTTGGGCCAAAAAAACGAAATGGAGAACATCTCTTTGACCAAATGGGATCTGTCAAAATTTTGCGTCCTTCAACTTCAATCAAAAATGTCGAATGATTGATCCATGTGACTTTTGGCTTGGAGGGCACAACTTCATGCTCACAAAAAGGAACTTGAAATCCATCAGGAACAGAGCGTCTTTTATCTGTGATTTCATCATAGGCTCCAAAAAACCATTTAACAAAGTGTCGGATTTTCCGATGGTGATTTTCTAAATAGGTGTTCACAAACCGCTTAGGCATAGGTGTTTTGGGATAGTTTTTACTTTTATAACGCACTTTAACTTAAAAACCGTGTTTTATTACTCTAATAATTAAAAACACATATTAAATTAAACACATTTACGCAACCAATTAAAAACAAAAGGCTTTGTAAGGAAATTTTATTTAATTAAATTCAAGAAAAAGATATGATCGACTAAAAATTTTACTTTAGGAGAAAAAATGGTCGATCCAGTTCAACAAAAAACCCCTTCAATGACCTCATCTCAACCAAGACCCGCTACAATCATTGAGTTTAGATCAAGCAATCACTTAGATGGAGCCCTCATAGCCATTATCAATAGACAGTCTAAAGCTGTTGCATGGTATCAACATATACCCAACATTTTAATAGCATCTCATTGCTCCTTCGCAGTCGACACAACTGGAGTAAATTTAAGTGAGTTAGAAATTTACGTTTACGCATGCAACACACAATCAGAAAAAATAATTTATGAAGAAAAAAGAAGCTGGCCTCTTGGAAATGTGAATCATTTTGCTCGATGGATTCTTTATTGCGACGATGCTGGATTGGGATTTGTGCAGCAGCCTATTCGCTAGGCAACCGATAAAAACCTGGATTCTTGTTGATATTTCTCAAATTGAGTTTGAAAATGTTTCCGACAAGCAGGCGGTAAAACATAATTTCGTCATTCGTGGGCTTTCTCGGATAATCATTTTTAAAAGAGCAAACATTTAAACATTCTCTAAGTTGCGCCAAAATCGTTTCGATATCCCCTCCTTTCAACCCCACTATGTTGGCTTCTGCTACAGGAATATCAAATTCTTTATCACCGCTCCCAAAATCCTCGTCCACCTGAAGCCTTTTTAAACGCCGTTCATATGATGCAATGGCCTCTTGTTGAATTTTTCTCAAAAAAGCAAACATTTCAAGACGTAAAAATGCACAAAATTCATGCACGTTAACAGAGGAATCGTTTCTAAGCTCATAAATGGCATAAAATTTCTCAATAACAGGAGAAAATTCTTCAGAAGAAAGAAATCTTCTTCTATCCAATTCCCACCCACATGAAAAGTCCAAACCGTCCACGCATTGATAAAAATCCTCTATTAAAGGCCGCGCTTCTGAATAAATCTCTTCTGAGCTTTTGGCACTGGCTGCTACTTCTGGTCCCACTACTTCTTCTTCCTCATCGTCAAATGATAGTTTACGTGGACGAGGGAAATAACGCGATTTCAATTTCTCAACACCACCTTTATCAGCAATCAAAGAAACCGTAAAAGAATCCTTTTTTAAAGCTTCGGGAGTTGGTGTAGACAAAGAAAGCGACATTGGCGCAAGAGAACCTCCCCCTTTCCCAGCAAGCGATTCGTTAGAACTTCGACGTAACTCGTCACTTTGCGATTTCCTCTTGAGAGGGTTTCCCGTTGAACTACCTGGACTTGCCATTACTTTTCCTTTTTTAAAGCTTTTAAAAAGAAATTGTAACAAAACCCAAAATAAAACTCAACAAATGATTTGATTTAATAAATTAAAATAAATTTTTAATATAAAAATTAATTTTGAAATACCAAGAACTAATGGAATATCACCTTACTTCACATTGCAGGCGCAGCGAAAGCCGTAGGTGGCGTTGCAGTTACCGGGATTATTGCGATGGCGATGACAACAGCGCAAGTCTTCAATGAGGCTTTTCCAGCATCCTCCGCGCAGCACCCGGTAGACGCCTTGCTTAGGACCTGTTGGATTATCAGGTTCTGTCTTGGACATTTCGTAAAAATGAAAATTGTACCAATCCTGGCACCATTCATACACATTTCCTGCCATGTCATAGAGGCCAAACTCGTTGGGAGAGAAGCTTTTAATGGACATTGTATCATGGCTAAAGTAATGGGCCGTTCTTTTGTCGATTTTTGATCCATTTGGATAGAGATTTTCGATTTTACCACCAGAGGCCGCAACTTCCCATTCTGCTTCTGTAGGCAGTCTTTTGCCAACCCATTTCGCATAAGCATCCGCTCCATACCAAGTCACACCCACAACAGGATGATCATCGTATCCCTGTTCAATCAAAAATTCCCCTTTCTTTAAATAGACACGAGAATCTTTAAGTTTGATCATGTCGCAATTATAGATATCCTTAATCCCACCAAGATTTTGTAAAAAGCGCACAAATTGCCTGTTCATCACCGCAGTTGTTTCAATGGCAAATGTGTTGAGTTCAATAGTATGCTGAGGCATTTCATCTCTGGGGCCATATTTAGATCCTCTAGTAAATGTCCCTCCATGGATCACCTGCATTTCTGATAAGATGGGTTCTATTTCCGTTTTGACTTGGGTTTGCTCTGGACTATAATGCGATACTTTCATCTCGGTTTGAATCAAGGCGATCGGATCAAAATCTTTGGTAGGTCGCTTTAAGGGCTCTGGCTTAAGGTCGGGCTCAAAATCTTCAGGAAAGAGTGTTTGTTGCTTTGCTTCAAGTTTGGTTTTTTCAAGTTTGACACCCTCTTCGACTTGTCTTTGCACCTTTTCCACATGCTTTTCCAAGCTCGATAAAGGTTTTGCGACTTTTTGGTTCAATATTTCTTCCATTGTCTCAACAATGCTAGAGGGTCTTTGTTTGGGGTCTTGCTTCAAAAACAGATCAATACACGCACTCCAATCTTTGGCTAAATCTGTGCGCAACTCTGTGGGTTTTTGGTAATTTCCTTCAGGGAACTGTTTGGTGAGTAAGTAATAGGCCAAAATGCCAAAACTATACACATCGCTATGTGTTGATATCTTTTGTTTGGAATACCATTTTTGTTCCGGTGATAAAAAGAGGTAAGTTTGCAAAAATGAATGTTGCAACTCTGTAATTGTTGTGTCATTGCCTTGATTAAAAGCTTGCATCTTTGCAAAGATAGCTTTTTCCAAAACGGGCCCCAATCCAAGCAGTTTTGTCAGCCCAAAATCCGCAAGATAAAACGTCTTATCACTTCCAATTAAAATATTGCTTGGTTTGATATTTCGGTGAATGTAAGGAAAGCTTTTTAGCGATTTTTCGTGGGCATAATCTAAAGCAGATCCAATCTGTCTTAAAATGGTTTCCACCAGATCTTCTGGAAGCGAGCGTTTATAGGAAGCCAAAAACTCTTTTAAACTCTGAGGTGTATCATTTTTAGATGTGATAAAATCTGTCACAAGAAAAAAGGTTTCAGCTGCATTTGTGACATGGTGAATTTTCACAATGTTAGGGTGCTGCAATTTTGTCAGCTGGCTAATCTCTTTCTTGAATTTTACAACAAAGCTTTCATCTTTTGTCCAATGCTTAGGAAGGACTTTTAAACACACCTTCTTTTTCATGAAGCGATTTTCAGCAAGATAGACTTTTCCACAGGTGCCTTCACCCAATTCTTTCAATAAATCAAAATCCCCTAACTTCTGTTGCATCTTAACCTCTTTTTATTTTACTTCTCGCCATCGTATCACGACCGAAACTTATTTTAAAGAGAAGCTTTCGATTTGCCTTTCGCCTTTTTAATGCGTGGCAAAATTTCTAGCGCCAATATTAAAGTGCTGCCCAAAAACACAAATCCCAAAACACCGATAAAATGCCCATTAACATCAGGAAGAGTCGCTCTCAACACCTCCAATTGAATAGAAAAATGGTCTGCTTTTGGCACCAAAACAAAACTATGTTGAAAAAAAGGCCATAGAACCTTGATAGATCCCATTACAAGACCTGATAAAAAAAGCAGTGTTTTTTCTCTGTATTTTTGCAAAAGATAGTAGATAAAACGCGCACAAAAAAGCACGCCTGCAATCACTCCCAAACCAAGATTTAAAAGAAAGAAAAAATCTACTATATTTGCATGCATCATAAAAGTGCCAGTAGCACTGATTGCAGCTGTGTAAATTCCCAAAATGTGAAGCATCGTACTTCCCGAAATTCCTGGCAAAAGCATGGCAATGCCTGCCGCGACTCCAGACAAAAAAATCGTAGGCTGAAATAATTTTGGCATGAAAAATTCCAACTCTTTTAAAGACACCAATCGCTCATCGATATACACGCGTTTTCCCGTTTTTGCCAAGGCATAAGCTGAATGTAGATCTAACATTGTCAATCTTTGCGTATTTTCATCATAATTTTCTATCGCTTGATTATGGGTGGCTAAATAGAGCTCTTGTTTTGAAAAATCCACGCTATAGCGCTTTGGACTTTTGAAATTGATAAAAGTCAACAAAATGGCAAAAACAATCCCTAAAAGCATCCAAATGCTTCCATTCTTGATTTTATTCAGATGTCTTAAGTTTAACAGCGCTGCTGTCATCACAAGCCCTAGAAAAAAGGAAAATAGACACATTCTACTTGTGGGATGTTGCAAGCCCGCTTTAATCACATTCGCAAACAAAAAGATGGCAAAAACCATTCCTGAAATGAGCGTGAAAAGAAATGTCCAATCGGTTGTTTTGATATGCCGAATATTTTTTAAATTGAAAATGAGCTTTTCGTAGATACCTGTAAGATAAGCAACACTTCCCCCACTAATTCCTGGGATCAAATCACAAAGGCCCATGCACAAGCCTTTTAAAAAAAGAAAAACACCTTTCACTATCCAATCAATCCTAAAAATTTCGCAAGATACCAAGAAAACACAACCACAATGCCTGCCGTTGTAGCCCACAAAAAGTAGGTCCATTTTGATGTAATTGCCAAGTTGGAGCGTGACTGCAGGGTATTAAGGTCAAAATTATAATCGTTCACCTCTCCTTTGTTATTAAAAAGGATACGGTGTTCTTTAACAATGCGATCTCCATCAAGACCTAAATAATTCGCATATTGCTTAATAAATCCCCTAGCATACACTGCAGAAATCATATTATCAATGCGCCCTTCTTCAATGGCCTCCAAAAAAGGAGAACGAATCGATGTTTCGCTCTCAACATCTTTAATCGTGACACCTAAATCTTCTCTTCTATGTTTAAAAATTTCGCCAATACTTTTTTCTTGATACATATGCGCTCCTAAAACCTTTCTGACTATATTACAAAAATCATCTTATTTTTTGAAATCTTTTTGCATTTTGTTTAGATTTTTTCTATAATTCAGCTATGGCATCTTTTGTAAAACAAATTGATCTTGGCTTAGAAAAAAAACTCAAAAATGATCTAAAAGAACAAGATTTTGAGTTTTCTTGCCCTCAATATACCTGTTTTCAAGCCAAAAAAAAGCACCTTACTGTCACTTTGTACACAAGTGGAAAACTTGTTGTGCAGGGAAAAAACATGCAAGAGTTTATCGAATTTTACCTAGAGCCCCTCTTAAACGACTTTTCTTATTCTTATAAAGAACTTTACACAGATACTACACCACACATTGGATCAGATGAAGCGGGAAAAGGCGATTTTTTTGGTCCCCTTTGTGTCTGTGCCGCCTATGCTTCTGAACAAGATATCCGAAGATTACTAGATGATGGAATCAAAGATTCTAAAACAATTTCAGACAAAAAAATCTTAAAACTCACCGATAAAATACGTCAATATCTCACCTTTGAAGTGATCGCGATTTCTCCTGTCAAATACAATCTTTTATATGAAACGTTTCAAAATTTAAACGAACTTTTAGCTTGGGGCCATGCAAGAGCGATTCACAAAGTGTATGAAAAAACAGGATGCGATCAAGTCCTTGTCGATCAATTTGCGAAAAAACATGTTTTAGAAAAAAAAATCGCCCATTTAAAAATTCCTATCACGCTTGTGCAACGCACAAAAGCTGAAGAAGACGTGGTTGTAGCAGCCGCTTCCGTTTTAGCAAGACATGCCTTTTTAAAAGGCATGGAGCAATTAGAAAAAATAGCCAAATGCCCCATTCCTAAAGGAGCGAGCAAAAAAGTGATTGAAACGGGATATTTATTAAGAGAAAAAGGATTTGAGCTCAAAAATTTTGCAAAAACCCATTTTAAGACCCACGACGAAATCCTCAAACGTTCTTCTTAACTGATGTTACACAGTAAATTCTACTTAGAGAAAGAACGAAAAGGGAGATATACAAGTACGTCCGACAAGCGCAATTCCAAAGAGTTGGGTGAGGAGGAATACGCAGCAGGTCGCCCTTTGCAGATTTCTATAAGTGGAAGTTAGTGTGTAATATCAGTTCTTAACTTAACAAAAAAGCTGCAATCGAGTATCATCGTCTTATGCGATTATTCACCTTTGTACTGCTTTCTTTTTCATTGGTATTTGCGGATCAGAAGCTGTCAAAAAATTTCTTCATCTTTCAAGGTGATGTGATTTCTATTCAGCGCTCTAAAATCGAATCTCCAGATACTCTCAAAGGACAAGAAACAAAAATTGCATTATCTGATGAAAGCTTAACTTTTCATCATATGAAAACAGATGAAACTGCCCTTCGTTTTGAAGTAGGTCATGAATGGTTTCATATTGATTGGAAAGAAAACCCCAATTTTTGTCGCGAAAATTTTCATCTCATCATTGGCCAAGTAGGGTTTTTTACGGATCATTTTGAAAATTGGTGGATTCTTTTTATGACAGGCCTTGCGTTTGATCTAAAAAATATCCAATTTAAATGGTTTTCTCAATGGCGCACCACATTTTATGCCCGCTACAATTATCACAATAAATTTCGCATCCACGTGGGCTTACTTGGATATTTAGGTTTTCGCTACAATGAGGTCTATCCTATTATCGGCATCGATTTCAATTGGAAAAAACTTCAAGTCAACTTAGTCTTTCCACAAAACATTGCACTTGAATACAAAATCAATCCCACAATCGTGCCTTACGTCAAGTTGCGCTTTATGACACAAGCCAGACGTCTTGACAAAGATGAGCCAAGGTCTCTTGGTGCTTTTCGCTATGAAGCGACAGGTCTTGAAGGGGGCTTGCGTTTTGTGATCAAAAAATATGCCAATCTCGATGTTTATGTCGGTCATACAGGACTTATTGTACATCCCAGACTACGCGTTGAAGGACGCAATGGCACCAACCGCATCTGGTATGATATCAAGTCCAGCTTCTACGGCGGTATCAGCTTCTTTGTACCTTTTTAAGACTTCAATACTTGGTCAATCTTTTCCATCACCGAAGATGTGAGCTTTTTCTTGACTTGGACAGATTTGAGGTTTTCTACAAGTTGCTTTTCGCTTGTGGCCCCAATTAAAGTGCTAGATACATTTTTATTTTTTAGACACCAAGCAAGCGCCAATTGCGCCATTGAGCAACCCAGTTCTTTTGCCATTTTCATAAACTTTAAAACTTTTTGCTTATCATTTTTCTTGTCTTCATGTCTAAATTTAGGATTTTTTGTATATCTCGATTCTTTAGGAATCGATTTTAAATATTTTCCCGTTAAAAAACCTGACGCTAAAGGCGACCAAATCGTCATTCCCATCCCGTAGTTTTTGGCAAGCTCAGCAAAATCTTTTTCCACTTTTGTTCGATGCAGCATGTTGTATTGGGGTTGTTCTACTCTAGGAGGCGCAGCATTCATTTGCATTGCTACTTTGTGTGCTTCTTCAATTTGCTCTTTTTCCCATTCGCTCGTTCCCCAATAAAGCGCTTTTCCTTGCTTGATAATAAGATCCATAGCAGCGACAGTCTCTTCCATGGGTGTATCGACATCAAAGCGATGTGCAAAGACAATATCCACATAATCGAGCTGTAAGCGTCTTAAAGAATTATCCAACCCTTCTCTTAATCTTTTCGCAGAATGGCCCATATCATTGATACCATCGCCTCCAAAGAAGATTTTTGTGATCACCACAACATCGGAGCGAACAAATCCACGCAAAATCTCCCCAAGCATCAATTCCGCAAGCCCATTGGCATAAAGTTCAGCTGTATCAAAAAGATTCACTCCATGATCAAATGCGATATGCATCTGCTCTCTTGCATCTTCAAGTCCAAAGCGCTCACCAAAAGTCAGCCATGTGCCAAGGCCAATTTCAGAGACTTTAAGCCCACTATTTCCTAAACGATTGTAATCCATGTAGATCTCCTAGTTTGCCTTATCTTAAGGCTGAGAAAAAAAAACTTCAACAGGAAGTTTTCCTTGAGGAAACAAGACACCCATTAAAGCTTTGTAGGCGCTATTTTGCGAAAAAATCGTCTCTTCATAGCAAAGCAAAACATTTTGATCTTTTGTGAAATGTTGGAGCAAATAGGGCGTGTCAAACACAATAAATAGCGTATTTTTTAGATTTTTCAATTTTTGTAAATCAGGATCATTTTTATCCATTTTATAAAGCACACAAAGTGTTTTTTGATTTGGATCGAGGTTTTCAAGTGTTTTTTCTTCAAGTAACATGTGCCTATCCAAACATGTTTGCAGAGTTTTTGTTTTAGCTTCTCCTAGAGAAACAAGCTGCAATTTTTCATGAGGGTCGAGCATAAGATTTTGAGGATCACCCAAATAAGTCATCGCTTTGTCATAGAGCATTTGAATCATATACGTGTCATTTTTTTTAGGATCTACAGCTTTTCGCTTGTTTTCCATCCATTTTTGACACGCAATGAGTTTGATCACCTTTTCATCCAATTCTTCTTCTAAAAGCACCTTTTCTTCAATTTTCTGAGCAATCAAATCGATAGATTGAGGAATGACTTCACAAATCATTTGCTTCAATTTTTCCTGATCAAGAACAAGGTAGCAAAATAGATCACAACCTGCTTGATAAGCTATCAAAGCTGCCTCAAGCAAACCATATTGATTCACAATCGCTTTCATATTGAGCGCATCTGTAATTACAAGGCCCTCAAATCCAAGCTCTTTTTTCAAAAGATTTAAGGCTTTTTCAGATAATGATGTAGGAAATTTGCTATCTATTACAGGCACCTTTAAGTGCCCTATCATCATCCCCCCAATTCCTTGATCAATGGCTGCTTTAAAAGGCACAAGCTCTGTTTGATTCAGTCTTTCTCGATCAAAGTCGAGAACAGGCAAATCTTCATGCGAATCGATATGCGTATCTCCATGCCCACAAAAGTGCTTACCAAAAGCCAAAACACCTTTTGTTTGCATCCCTTGAAACAGAAGAGTTCCCCTTCTTGCCACATCCAATGGCCTATCACCAAAACTACGCATATGGATGATGGGATTTTTAGGATTATTGTTCACATCCAAAACGGGCGCAAAATTAAAATGCACTCCAGCACATACACATTGTTGACCTATCTTTTTACCCACTTCAAAAAGCAGAGATTCGTCTTGAATTGCACCCAGAGTCATATTACGAGGAAAGCCTGGCATATCATTGAGGCGCATTGCCACACCCCATTCGGCGTCCAATGCATAAATCAATGAATGGTTAGACAGATTATCGAATGTATCAATGAGCTTCTTTTGAGCCACAACAGTGCCTCTAGAAAACAGCACACCACCAATCTGTTTTTCTTGAATAAGAGCCTTTAAGTCTTCCAAATAAAAATCATTGTTCTCGGAAAAACAGGGAGCAAAGAAAAGGCGTGCGACTTTTTCTTTTATACTAAGTGATGCCACCTCTTTTTTGGCTAAGTCGACATATTTAGGTTCTAAAAATTCTGGCACATGAGCAAACAAACACCCGAAAAACAAACAACAAATCAAAAATTTCATAACAAGATGTTAAAAGAATGGCATTTTTTAATCAATAAATACCTAACAAATGAAAATCCTGAATAATACAAAAAACAGCTCTTTTTACCCAGATAATGTTAAATTTTAGGAATAGATGAATTAAATCATTCATTTCACTCTAGATAATCTTTCTATAGCTTGATGAGCTAAATCTATTCCTTGATTTGCAGCTAACATATAAAGCTCTAATGCTTTTTTCTCATCCTTTTCAACACCTATTCCATTTTCATAACACGCTCCTAGATAATGCTGTGCTAGAGAGAATCCTTGATTGGCCGCTAATGTAAAATATTCTACAGTTCTCTTTCTATCTTTATCTACACCCTGTCCATGTATATAACACATTCCTAGGCTATATTGGGCTACGATATCCTTCTTCTCTGCAGCTAATCTAAAAAGCTCTACAGCTTTCTTCTCATCTTTTTCAATTCCTGTTCCGTCTATATAACACATCCCCAACCCGGATTGAGCTTTGGGATATCCTTGATCTGCAGCTAACATGTAAAATTCAACCCCTTTTTTTTCATCTTTATCTACGCCAGTTCCATGTATATAGCATACCCCCAAGAAGTATTGAGCTGGAGCGAGTCCTTGATCCACAGCCAACGTATAAAGTTCAGCTGCTTTTTTTCTATCCCTACTTATACCTATACCATTCATGTAGCATATGCCCAAGTTGTATTGGGCTGAAGCTAATCCTTGATCCACAGCTAATGTATAAAATTTTACCGCTTTCTTTTCGTCCCTAGATACACCTACTCCCCTCTGATAACATGTTCCCAGATTGTGCTGAGCTAAAGCATATCCTTGATCTGCAGATAATGTATAAAACTCTACTGCTTTCTTTTCATCCTTGGATACACCTGTTCCTTTCATGTAACATAAACCTAGATCAAATTGAGCTCGAGCATTTCCTTGATCTACTGCTAACATGTAAAGTTCTGCTAACTTTTTCCTATTTTGATCCTCATCCATCCTACTTACCTCTTTAAAACCGTATTGATTCCAAAAACTCCATTAATCAAAAAAATTTCATAAAATAATTTCCCGAATTATATTAGAAAAAGATTTATTTTTAAACTTAGAAACAAAACAGCTCTTGTAAGATCAACGCCAACCATAAAGAGGCTGCAAAAGCAACCCCCTTAAGTTGGCGAGATTGAAAACGAGATTCTGGCAGAAAAGATGAAGATCAATTTGCCTCCCAATTTTCACAAAAAAACCCCGTATTGGTAAAAAATACCAATACGAGGTTAGGCGCATCAAAGACGAGGTCTATTTTAGGAGCTGAAAAGAGTTCATAAATTTCATGTAATCGGTATTAGAAAATTGTGTATGGTGTCCTTCCATCGCAATGAGGTATAGGACGTTATCCACCATTAAAGCTCGGCCTTTTAAGTAGACTCCCTGATTGTTGATCAAGAAATCAACGGCTGTAAATCCTTGCACTTGAGTCATTTCTAAAGACATAAGTTCGGCTTCTTGTGATTGCGATAAAATTCCATGTAAAAATGCTTTCAAACCATCTTCTGGGTGTTCAGTCATCACAGATTTTGGATATTGAGCAATCAATACCATGCAAAGGGCATCGACTCCACTTTGTGCAATATAAGCATCATATCTAATAGATACATCGGTATCTTTTATCTTTACCACTTCTGAAATGTGTTGTGGAGGAGATGGGAAAGAGACTTTATACTCTCCTATCACTGACATAAATTCTTGCCACTCTTGAGACTGTTTTTTTTGTGGTGCTTGTGGGGACTGATATCCACTAGTAACAAGCCCTAATCCCAACAAAAGCGTAGCGAGAAATTTAAATCTAAATGCTTTTAATTTTATTTTATTCATAAATTACTCCCATCGCTTTTTTTACAGCGCCAACATCAGGTTCGCAAAAAGAGCGGATATTGTTAAAAAAATGGATAATGCAAGCCACCAGATCACCACAGCAATGATCCCTGTTAAAATGGCTTTCCAAACGCTAAATTGGTGTACCTCAGCTATCCCGCCAAAAAAGATCACAAGCGACCAGATTCCAAATACAGCTGTTGCTACAGAGTTGATAAATAACCAAACCGGGAATTGTGCAATAATTGCAGGCAGTGGTGTCCCTTCAAGTAAGGCCTCTCCTAAAAACAAGTGCGCTGCGAGCTGATTTATCAAAAAAATCACAATTAAAAAGATAATAGGTACCTGAGACCAGGCAAGCACGGTACGCGTCTCAATATAGCTTGCTTTTCCATGAAACCAACTCCCCACCCATTTTAAAATCCAACCATTGATCCAAAAATAAACGCGCCCTAAAAGAGGAGTTAGAAGGATCATAATTCCAATGAAAATTGCATTTGTCATGCCTTCTAAAGCAGCAGGTCTCAAAGAACTAAAAATATTGACAAGAGCATATAAACCTTGAATCGTCGCAAAAAAGTAGAGGTAATATTTTGGATAGGCCTCCACAATAGCTCGAATCGTCTTTTTTGGAGACGTCCAAATTTCCACAAAAGGATTCATATCAAATTTGTTTTCCATAAGATTCTTGTTTTTTCTTCTATAACCTCACTTTATGAATAATTAAATTAATTACAAAATTTTAATTAAAATAGTTACAAGCAACTCATTATTTAAAATTTATAAATTAAGAAGTTTCTAATCAAACCTTTTACTTTCGCAAGCCACTCTATTTAAGAAGTCTATAAAATTTCTATGCAATTAATTAAAAATGAAGGAGTTAGAAACATTTGCCGATTTTTAAAAAATGCTATGAAAAAATTACAACTTAAGGTAAATAAACGGGGTAGTTTAAGATTTTAAAAGGAGTCAATCCATGCAACCTAAAAGTGAAAGGCTTAAGAAATTAGAAACGGAGCACCATGACCTAGAACAATGGCTAAAACTTGGACTCGTTCCTAAAAAAGATCTTGAAAAACATCGAAATGAAATCGAACACTTAAAAGAAAAGATCCAAGAAGAAAAGGAAAGGCTTTCTAACTTAAAGGAAAGTGGTGATTTAGAAGAATATGTGACTCCAAGAAGAAGCCCTAAAGGAAGTTATCAGGAAGCAGGTCCCGATATTGAGATTGGAAATGAAGATTTCACAGACGTTGGGTTTGATTTAGAATCAGAAAATTATGAAACGACACAAGCAACAAGCGCCACAGATGCTATGTACACCGTCGATGAAGAAGAACAAACGACTGAAGATGATGACCCTTTTTCAGACAAAAATCGTTGGAAACGCGGCATATTGGATGACCAAGATACAAGTCAATGGTAAGCCTGTATTTCCACATCCCCTTTTGTCACTCTAAATGCCCTTATTGCCATTTTTATACGCTCAAAAGCACTCCCTCATTGCAAACACTCTTTTCAAAGGCTCTTTTTAAAGAGTTTGAACAAAAAAAACATCTGCTGTTTGGCAAATCTATTACCTCTATCTATTTCGGCGGAGGGACTCCGACGCAAATGCCAAGTGCATTTTATGCTCAATTGCTAGATTTGATTACCCAAAACTGCACGATTGACAACACATGCGAAATCACGATAGAAGCCAACCCTGAAGACCTTACAAAAGAGTATGCGCAGCATCTATCTACATCCAGAATCCATCGCATCAGTTTTGGTGTTCAAGCGTTTCAACCGCATCTACTCAATCTGCTTGGAAGACGCGCGCATAAAAACACATGCATCGAAGCTATTGACATCGCTTACACATCCAATATCCACAATATTTCCATCGATTTGATGTATGAGGTGCCCAACCAAACAGTATTGGATTTTCAACAAAGTTTACAGCATATCCAAACCTTGCCCATCACACACATCTCCATTTATAACCTCACCTTTGAACCTAATACCCCATTCAAAAAAAGGGAAACACACTTAGCTCCCCTTCTACCCAAGGAATCTGAGACCATTAAAATGCTTGCATGTTTGCAAAACTTATCCCATATGGGATTTAAGCGTTATGAAATCTCCGCTTTTGCAAAACCTGGGTTTGAATCCAAGCACAATTTAGGCTACTGGACAGCACGTCCTTTTTTAGGATTTGGCCCCTCTGCATTTTCTTATTGGAATTCCATACGATTTAAAAATGAAAATCATTTGATCAACTATTGCAAAAATATTGAAAATAATAGACCCACAATCGATTTTTCCGAGCTTTTAGAAAAAGAAGCGCGCATCAAAGAGTTGCTTGCTGTACAATTGCGTACGCTCGATGGCGTCAATCTCAATCAATTTAAAGCACAACACGGCTCCCTCTCAAAAGAGCTTCACGGCACCATCCAGCAACTCATCGATCAAAATCTTTTGGAACACTCCGATCGACTCAAGCTGACAGAAAAAGGGCTCGATTTTTACGACTCTGTGGCCCAGGCTATTATTTGACTGATTTTACGCATTACCTTCTATTCATGGGAGGACTGCAAGGAACAATCTACGGCAAATTGCTCCTCGTTCAACTCTCACGGAGTTGACCTTCGGTGCAATACTTGTATCTTGCCCCTTTCGCTCCCCCTTTAAACAGAACTTACTGCGTAACATCAGTTATTAACCTTAATTTCTAAAGCTTCTAGTAGACTGATGGCCTCGGGAAAAGAAAATTTTGCTCCCTTAAGATTATTATTTTTAGGATCGATGAAATAATTGATTGCGTCTACAAAATTAGCCTTACATAAATTGCAGTTGTGAAAAATTGTGCTAGACAAATCTGTTTTCCCAAAATCCGCTTGTTGTAAATTGACATTTGTAAAGTAACATTCACGCAGCTTAGATCCTTTAAAAGATGTTTTTTTCATGTTCAAGTCTGAAAAATTGCAATATTGCATCACACAACCGATCAACCTGATAGAAAAAAGTCGAGTATCACATTTAAAAAATTTAAGACCGATAATTTTACTCTCTTCAAAACGACAATCTTGAAAACGGCAATTATCAATTTTGGTCAAAGTAAAGTCACAACATTTGAAACAGCAAGAAGAAAAACTCGCTTGATTTAGATTCGCTTCTTTAAAGTGACAATTTTCAAAAGTACAACTAACAAAAGAACACTCTTCCAAAGATTGCTTAGAAAAATCCTTCGATGTGATGGTTTTATCTTCTTGATACTTGATCATGCCAGATCGATCTTATCACAAAGATAAACATCTTGGATAGCATGTAAAAGCTCAACACCTTCTTTAAAAGGACGTTGGAATGCTTTTCTTCCAGAAATAAGTCCCATGCCACCTGCCCTTTTATTCACCACAGCCGTGCTAATCGCATCTTGCAGATCATTGCCCCCGCTAGCACCACCACTGTTGATGAGTCCCATACGCCCCATGTAACAATTGAGTACTTGGTAGCGTGTCAGATCAATCGGGTGATCTGTAGAAAGCTTTTCGTACATTGCATCTGAATACTTCCCGAATTTCAGTGTTTTAAAACCAAAATTTGTATCGGGAAGCTTTTGTTTGATAATATCTGCTTCAATCGTCACACCCAAATGATTGGCTTGTCCTGTCAAATCAGCAGCTGTATGAAAATCTTGGGTCTGTGTTTTAAATGCAGAATTTCTTGTATAACACCACAAGATCGTCGCAAGACCATGTTCATGGGCATGGTGGAATGTTTTGGAAATTTCTATGATTTGACGATCTGATTCTTTAGACCCAAAATAGATGGTTGCACCCACGGCCACAGCGCCCATGTCATAGGCCTGCTTGACATGCCCAAAGGCAATTTGGTCGTAGGTGGTTGGGTAGGTTAAAAGTTCATTGTGATTAAGTTTCACAATGAATGGAATCTTATGCGCATACTTTCTAGACACAGCTCCCAAAACACCAAGCGTAGAGGCAACCGCATTGCAGCCTCCTTCCATTGCCAACTTCACAATGTTTTCTGGATCAAAATACATGGGATTGGGAGCAAAGGAAAATCCTGCAGAATGTTCAATGCCTTGATCCACTGGCAAAATGCTCATAAATCCTGTATTTTTTAATCGTCCATGATCAAAAAGTCTTGTCAAAGAGCCAAGCGTGCGATTATTCCTATCTGACGCACAAAAAATACGATCTACAAAATCAGGGCCAGGTTGATGGATCTGTTCTTTAAAAGGCAAAGGGCTTTTATAAGAAAGCAATGCACTTTTTTCTTTTAAAATCTTTTCAATTTCTTCTAATGACATAATATTCCCTTTGTTCAAGCATTATTTATCACTGTAACAAAAAAAAGTTTTAATCTGCAAACACTCGCTTATTATGAAGAAACTTAAGTGCGGATTTGAGTAACCTTAAATATGGATTTAGTTTGCTCAAAATCATGTAGAGATTTCGCTTAAATTCTTGTTTTTGCCGTAGGGATATAGTAGAAAACTATTTCCTACGGCAAAAAGTGCAAGAAGAAAGTGAAAGCTCTATGAGAATGAATAAAATAAAGCCATATTTAAGGTTAAACTTGCAAAAAAATATTTTACAATGTCACAGTTATGTCAGCTGTGAAAATTAAAATTTTTGCGACCTTTTAAAAATGAAGTTATTTGTTTTTTTTATTTTTCTTTTTCCTCTTCAATTCAAATTGATTAACTTGAAGGTATTTTATAAAACGTTTCCTAAACGTATTACGTATGCTGGGAAGGATACGAATCAAATTGGAAAAGTATGGTTTTCCATTTATTTAACTCATGTTACGCAGTAAATTCCATCTATAATAGGGCTGCAAAGAACACTCTACGGCATTTTGCTCCTCATTCAACTCTCATGGAGTTGAACTACGTCGCAATATTTGTATATTACCCTTTTCGCTCCTCTTCTAAATAGAATTTACTGCGCAACATGAGTTATTTAACTGACGGCAAAACAATTGTTGAATAACAATGCCAAAATTGTTATACTCCGCACACAATTAACAACCACATAGTTTCATGCGTCGATCCATCTTAATTTGTGAGCCAAATATTGCTTTTTCTGGTCAAAGTAAAACTTGGCGATTTAAATATACAACAGCACACAATCTTGCTAAAGGTGCTAAATTGCGCTTTGATCTCAATTCCAAGGGAAGGTCCATTGATTGGGAAATTCCTTCATCGAATTTAAAAAATAAGCATAATGTGATTTACATGATCCTGCCTAATGGGAAAATTCTTGAAGCCAATATGGTTCAAAAAAAAGATTCGATTTTAGAGCTGTTTGAATTTGTACTGCCCATCGAAGTCAAAACAACCCAAATGCTCATAATCTGCATTGGACTTCCTCCTAAATCCAAGAAAAATCCCGACGAGGAAGGCAATCTGTGTCAAACACTCACACAACGCAGGCGTCCTTTCTATTTACACATTGATGCAAAAGGAAAAGGAAAAATTCAGGATCCTGAAATCTTTTCTATCGATGTTAAAGGAGCTGCTCTACATACCATCCGTGCGATTATCCCTTCTTTTGTCACACGTAACAAACGTTTTGATGTTGTTGTGCGTTTTGAAGATAAATTTGGAAATTTGACAAGCAATGCAAAAGAAAACACCCTCATTGACCTTTCTTACGAACATTTAAGAGAAAATCTAAGTTGGAAACTCTTTGTTCCAGAAACAGGGTATTTAGCCATTCCTAACCTCTATTTTAATGAACCTGGACTCTATAAACTTAAATTACATAACTTGGAAAATGACGCCGTATTCTATTCTGCGCCCATTTATTGCTTTGAAGATAATCCTGTGCAGCTTTTTTGGGGGCTCTTTCACGGAGAGAGTGAAAAATTTAATTCTCAAGAATCTATTGAATCATGCATTCGCCATTTCCGCGATGAGCAAGCATTAAATTTTTTCTTTACCTCTCCATTTGAATCTTCTGATGAAACGTCCATTGATACCTGGAAATTAGTCTGCCAAAATGTCGCGCAATTCAATGAAGATGATCGCTTTGTTTGTGGTCTTGGCTTTCAATGGCAAGGCGAAAATAAAGAAGAAGGTTTGAGGCAAATGATTTATCGCAAAGAAAATAAACCTCTTTTGCGTATAAAAGAATCGAAAAATAATCTTCTAAAAAAGGTCTATCGTCAAGCTAATCCAAAAGAGATGCTTTCTATTCCTGAATTTACAGCAAGTCCCAACACACTTTTTGATTTCCAAAACCATCAAGAAGAGTTTGAAAAAGTAGTGGAGATCTATAATGCCTGGGGATCTTCTGAATGCTCCGAAAAAGAAGGCAACCCTTTCCCCATCAAACCAGATGGAAAAAAGGGAATTAAAGCCAATGAAAAAGGTTTTATACGCAATATTTTAAACCAAAACTATCGTTTTGGATTTACAGCTGGTGGATTGGATGATCGAGGAACCTTTGAAAGCTTTTACGATTCTGATCAAAAGCAGTACCATCCAGGACTCACCGCCGTGCTTACTGAAGATTTCACAAAAGATGCGCTCTTTGATGCGCTGACAAAAAGAGCCACATTTGCTACAACAGGTGAACGCATGATCGTCTATTTTGAACTTGTGAACAAACGCATGGGCTCTATTTTAAATACAAAAGACAAACCCGGCCTATGTGTCAATCGCCACCTGACCGGATTTGCCGTGGGAACGAAAAAATTAGATAAACTTGAGATTATTCGTAACGGAAAGCTTTTTAAAACCTTTGATATTAAAGATTCTTTTTTCCAATTTACCTTCGATGATATGGAAGATTTAGCTTCTATTTGCTTACCCAAGGGAAAAGGCTTATATCCTTTCACGTATTACTACTTGCGCCTTTTTCAAGAAAATGGACACATTGCGTGGTCCTCTCCAATTTGGGTCGATCTCATAGAAGGACAAAATGCTTTTTTGAATATAAAAAAATCCAAGAAAAACTAGATAATGCAAGATGAGCTAATCACACAAATGCCAACAAAAGAGCTTGCGCATATTGCATCCAAAATCCTTGAAAAAAAACGTTTGAATGCAAAAGAAGGTTTATACCTTTTTGAAACTCCTTTTTTAGAAAGTGTCTGTTTGCTAGCAGATTACGTGAGAAAAGAGCATTGTGGCAACGCAGTGACATTTGCTACAACGTATTTTGTGCACCCGACCAATCTATGCGAGCTTTCTTGTCCATTCTGTTCTTTTTATGCCAAACCTGGTTGGAAAACGGCTTGGTTCCATACCCCAGAAGAAATTGCTGAAAAAATCAAAAAGCATATGCATTTGGGCCTAACAGAAATTCATGTTGTGGGAGGGCTTTGGAAAAGTGCCAATCTCGATTATTATGAAAAACTTTTTGGCCTGATCAAAGAAATCGATCCCAACTTACATATCAAAGCGCTCGAGCCTGTGGAATATGATTATTTGAGCAAACTTCACAATATGAGTGTAAAAGATGTGTTAAAAACAATGATCGGATTTGGCTTAGGTTCCATGCCAGGAGGAGGAGCTGAAGTATTAGATGAACAGATTCGAAAAAAAATTGCGCCTCAAAAAATTTCCTCTGACCGTTATTTAGAAATTCACAAAATTGCCCACTCATTGAATATTCAATCCAATATCACCATGCTCTTTGGAACCTATGAAGATCCCTCGTCACTCATCACCCACCTCATGCGTGTTCGCGAAACACAAGATGAAACTGGGGGCTTTAAAACATGCGTCCCCTATCCATACCATGCGCAAAATAATGCTCTTGGAAAACGCCAACATTTGCTCAAGCCCAAAGATCCTATTAGAGTTTTTGCCATAACGCGTTTGATGTTAGACAATGTGCGCAATTTAAAAGTTCTTTGGAATTACCTTGGAATAGATCGTGCTCTAAACATCCTAAATTGTGGAGGAAATGACCTAGGTTCCACAGCGATTGATGAAAAAGTGATCACTATGGCAGGTGGCATTAAAGTACACATGACAAAAAACACGTTATGTGATTTAATTAAAAGCATAAACAGAGTTCCAAAACACATCCATTCTGGATTGGAAAAAACGATGGGAGTTGTACATGCTTAAAGTCGGAGTGATTGATTTTATCAACGTATATCCTCTCACTTATCAGCTTGTTAATCACAACTCACAGTTCCACTTTTTTTTAGATACACCAGCTAATCTCTCTTTGCTTTTAAAAAATAACGAACTCGACATTGCACAAATTTCTAGCTCATTTTATTTACAAAACAAAGATGAATTTGAACTGATCAAAGAATTTGGTGTGGCTGCAACTCAAAGCGTCAAAAGTGTGCATCTTTATCACAATATTCCCATAGAAACCATCCAAACCATTTATGTCACTCCACAGAGTAAAGCTTCTGTAAACTTACTTCGTGTTTTAGCCATGCACCACTGGTTTATTGATTGCGACTTTGTGGTCGTTAATGATTTTGAAGAGCTTATACACAAGCCTGCCTTTTTACTCATTGGAGATATGGCGCTCATACGTCCCCATTTTGAGGGATATGAAACCACCGATTTAGCCTCAAGTTGGTATGAGATGACCAATCTTCCTTTTGTCTTTAGTGTTACATGCGTCAGAAAAGATGTTTTTCATCAACACCCAGAAGAGATCAATGCTTTTATTGAAGCCATGCGCACTTCTTATGCATGGGGAAAAGAGCATCGTGATGAGGTGATCAAGGCTGCAAGAAAAGTCTGTCCGCTTCCAAAACCTTATCTCGACAATTACTACGACACTCTGGAATTTGAGCTCACAGATCATCATTTTCAAGGCATGTACAAGTTTGAAAAATATTTGCAAATGTCTCAAAAGCAAATGCAAACCACATGAATACAAAACATTTCTTCTCAAGTATTGCTAAGCGCTATGACTTTGCAAATACTCTGCTCTCTCTAGGATTTCATCATTTGTGGAATAGAAAACTCCTTTTATCCCTTAAAGGCGCTACGCTACTCGATTTTTGTGCAGGAACAGGCGCCATTTCTAAGCTTGCACTAAAGCGTGGATTTACAAAAGTCGTCTTGGTGGATTTTTGTGAAAAAATGCTCGGTGTTGCAAAGCAAACCCTCAAAAAAAATGCCGAATTTATTTGCGCCAATGTAGAAAATATTCCTCTCAATCAAACATTTGATCACATCACAATGGCCTATGGAATTCGCAATGTACAACATCCACAAAAATGCTTTAACGAGGCTTTTCGATTGCTAAAACCTGGTGGTTCTATTGCCCTTCTAGAGCTCACAAAACCCAAAAATCCCCTGCTTAGATTTTTTCACTGGATCTATTTACACACCTACTTGCCACTTATCGGCAACCTTATCACTAAAAACAAAGAAGCGTACAGCTACCTGTCTTCATCCATCCTAGCCTTTGATCTAGATAGAATCAAAGTAGCACTCACACATACAGGTTTTAGCGAAATTAGCATAAAATCGCAAACTTTTGGACTTGCCACCATTATCATTGCTAAAAAATCTTTATCTCATTTACAGAACACACCTTAAATGCTCTGCATACGGTAGATTTTCAGTGCTATCAAGACTTCATGGCACAAAGTTTATTCACTTGACCATCCTTTTTCTGTTAAAAGTTCTGGATGCTCTCTAATAGGTTTCTTCACTCTTTCTTCGAATAATTCTAAAAATCTATCCCTGTCACCTCTTGCTTCCAAAGATGCTTTTATTATCTCTTCTAAAACAAATCTAGGGTAGGCTTCAAGGGGTGATATTTCTAAATGTTTCCTGTAACCGTAAAGGTCAAAAGGAAGTTTATTTCTGAAGGGAAAATAGAACAGAACAATCGGAGGAAACATCGAGAAAAAAAATAAACTTGTCGCTCGGAAAATATAAGAATTTTTCCAATATACTATAGCAAACTTTCGCCATCGTTTCATACAAGTCCATAGCCATATACCCAAAATTCCCGATGCGATGCTCATAGCAAAAAGGACAAGAGCTTCGAAAAACCTTCCAGAAATACCCTCATAAATGACATAGACAATTCCCATGATGATAATGCTTAAAGAAAACATAAAGAGCATAAACATACTAAGAAAAGACACACTACAAAGAAGGTAAAAGGCAAAGTCAAGAATAATTTCTCGAAACTCTTTTAGAAAATAAGATTTAAACTTGTTTTGTATTTTCATGATATTTTGTAAGCGTATTTTATCAAATTCACATTTTTAATCAACCAAAGGTACTTTAGAAAAGACAATTCCTGTACATTTTGCTTTTTGTAGTTTTTTCTTAATGTCTTCTGTAATGACAAGAGCTAATCGAGATTTTGGATAATTAAAAATCTTATGTTTTCCTTCAATCTTCTTTCTAGAAAATACCGGTTTTATAACTCTGGATTTATCTTTTTGCAAAATGCATCGATCCCAATCGACTGTGTCATAAAACTTAGGAAAGTGCTGAATATAATACTCTCGTTCTTCTCCTTGTTCACTTTTTACAAACGCCCTCAACCATTGCATTTCATCTTCGGAACCTTTGTTTTCATCTAAAATAGTTTTCATCTTCACAGAACACATTTTAAATACAGGACTATTTCCTTGATAATCTGCAAAATCGCCTTCCTCTAAATTGAAGTACAACGGTTCCCAATTTTTTACGGATCCTGCACGCGGTAGATCTTCAACACTATCAAGACCCCCTGGAGGTCTAGCAGTACCATAATTATCTTGAATTGGAAAATGAATACGAAAAAGTTTATCCATCTGGCCATCCTTCTTTTGTTAAAAGTTTAGGGTTTTCCCTTATAGGTTTTTTCACATTTTCTTCAAATAATTCTAAAAACTTATTTACATCTCCTTCAGCTCTAATAGCTGCCTCCTCCATCTCTTCTAAAACAAATTCGTGATAAGCATGAGGATGTCTTCCCACATGCTCCATCATCTCTTTATTCCAGGAGTCTTCTAGATTTAAGCCAAATGGTTTGACGACTTTATTCATTTTTTCAGTAAACCTTGTCATATGCTTATTTGTTGCGAAGTGGTGGGTTTGATCAGGTTTTAATTTAAAAATTGGAATTGACTTTAATGTGACCCCATCAAGTTTCATAGAAGCTTCTATGGCTCGTTTGAGCCTTTTAATATTGTGCAATTTCTTTCCTATGCTATTTGCGGCTTTGACGGTTCTAAGTGCTGCAGATACTTTGGTGATGAATTTAAAAGTCAAAATATTAATAGCCAATCTAGTGATTTCTTTGGTTGTCATAAAACCAATAGTTTGAGCAACTTCTTTTGATGAGAGCATCTCCCATTCGGTTGAGAGTTTTCTATATTCTGGAGAATAATCTTGTGCAATTTCTTGCCAAGAATGCGTATTCCAATATTCTCGAATATCCTTTCCCATCCGCCAGCCAGATTGGAGCGTATCAATAGGTTGAAAGATCAAAGATCCAACAGCATAAACAATATCCTTGACACTGAGGATGAGTTCAATGCTCTCTTCCTTAATACCTACAACAACACCCAACAAAGCTCCATTGATACTTCCAGAAACCCTACCAACACCTGTTGCTTCCAAGATAATAGGAGAATCTACAAAAGAAATTTCAGGAGGATTTGCTTCGAGATCGGCTAGAACTTTTTGAAGAATAGCTTCTTTATCTTCAGGATTTTGTTCAATTGATTTAGAAAGGGTGTTAATCGTATTTTGAAAGGCACTAGGCTGAGAAATAGATCCACACTGAGAACATAAAAAGAGTTTGTCTAGGTGTTCTTTTCCATAGGTCATAATAAGATCAATGCCTTTTATAGCATTGGAAAAATCGCCTTTTTGAAAGAGCAGAAGGCTTCTTTCCCATAGTAAAGAAAGATCATCCGAATTAGTCACACTTTTAACAACACCATTTTTTGCTCTTTCTTTAGCCTCTAGATATTCATTTCGAGCAATGTCTACAGCTTCTTCATCTTCCTCATCGGGCTTGTAACAATAGTTATACCTTTCAATGGCTTTTTCATATTTTACTTTGGCATCATCAACGATTTCCCAGTAGAGAAAATTTTCAAAAAAGCTGTCATATGCTTTGATGAAAATACTCCCAAGTTGTTCGTCAAACGCTTCTAAAAATTGCAAAGTTTGAGGTCCTTTTTCAAAAATAAAGTTTTTGGACCATTCAACATTTTTACATTGGTCATTTTCTAATAAACTTTTTTCATAAAGCATTCTATGTTTTATAGAATCATGGAGTAAGCAGATAAGAGCATGGTAAACACTGTATTTCATTTGCTTTTTCATGTTGAAGTAAGTATCGGCCGCTTTTTCTGGTATTTCAAATCGATAATCTCCACAATCAACCGTCCAAGTTTCATCTATCTCATCTTCATCACCTCCAGAAATTACGTCCCACAAATCATCTCTTAAACCTGGAATACTTTCTAAAAAATCCTCTAGAAAATCTCTTTGACTAATAAATGAGCTTAGTTCCATCAGACCTTTGTGTATCATTTCCATTCCATCTTTACATGTCCAATAACTACACTTTTCTCTAACTTCAAAAGGATTTTGTTCATAACGATTTAAAAGGCGTGAAAGAGATTTTGAAGGTTTATAATATGAAGAGTTTGTACGTTCGTTCTTTAAAAAGCATGCTTGGCAAATCTCTTGAATGGTATTGTCTGTATTTTTTGCAACATTTTCATCTGTTTGCAAATCATAATAAGTTAAAGGCGATAAAGAAGATGATTGAATTTCCTGACTCATAGCTCCAAAAGACAATATTGAGGTCCATTCTATAAAAAGGAAAAAAGATCTTCAAGAAGTACTTTCGATAATTAACTGACCTTACGCGATAAATCCAGTTTATAGAAAGGCTGCAAGGAACGATCTACATCGTATTATTCTTCGTCCAACTCTCATAGAGTTGAACTTCTGAGTAATACTTGTATCTCTTACCCTTAGCTCTTCCTCTAAACTGGATTTAGTGCGTAACATCAGTAATCAAAAATCTTGAGGTTGCCCCTGCAATTAAATTTCAAGAGATGGTACAGTAAGAATCATGAAGTTTTTGTGCTTAAGTGTGCTTATATTTTTGGTCTCATGCGTGTCCAAACAAGCGCTGCAAATGCCAGATCCCATTGAGCACGTTGCCATTGAAAATCAAACAGACTCTCACCGCATCTTTTTTTGTGCAAAAACACATGAATTTAAAAAAGCTTTGGATGTCTACTCAGAAAGTTATACCGAGCATAATCCCCATCTTCTCATTCGTCTTGCAAAAAGCTTACTTGAAGAGGGCCTGCACCATGATGATGTCAATATTCAACTACTTTCCGTTTTTGCCGCGCAAATTGCAGGTTTTGAAAAAGCAGCTTCTCTTTTACAAAAAGCTCTCTTAAGTTCCTTTCCTCAGGTGCAACTAGCAGCTTTGCATGCCTTAGGTAGTTTTGATTCAGAAGAAGCCATCGAGACGATCAAAAAAGCCTTTCTTTCCAACTATTTTCTTGTGCGCATTGAAGCATGCTACATCTTAGCACAAAAAAAACGCTTAGAATCTCTCGAACAAATTGAATCTCTTTTTCATAAATCTCCCAAAGAACTCAAGCCCTATTTTTGTAAACTTTTTGCTTTTTTAGGCACTCAGTCATCCCTTAAATATCTAAAAAGTGCTCTCGTATCTAACAAAACCCCTATGCGCCTGCAAGCGATTTTACAATCTGCGCTCTTTGAGAGAAGAGAAATGATCCCTTTTATTAAACAAATTCTCACCCACCCCAATTTCAAAGAACAAGAATGCGCCATTTTTGCTCTTTCCTACTTAAAGGATGAGGGCGCAATTAACACCTTTAAATCGCTTTTACACTCCCCTTTTGAAAATGTTCGACTCGCTGCAAGTTTTGCACTGTACCAATTGGGAATAGAAGCAACATCCCCCATCTTCCATCTTGCCAAACAAGATAATACTTTTGCTCTTCAGTTACTTGGAAAAATAGAACATAGCAATGCGCTTCTTTTAGAAAAACTACACTCTAAGAATGTCCAAGTACGCTTTAATGCTTTTTTGGCCCTTTTAGAAAAAAAAGAAGTCGAGTGTTTAACATTTGTTAAACAATTTTTATTACAAGAAGAGTACAATTTTGGATTCTATCCTACCTTTTCTCCAGGAGGATCCATGCAATCGATCAATGTGTGCCAGGTGGATACAAAATTTTTACAAAATCCACAACTGCAAGAAGTTAGTTTTCAAACAAAGCTCTATATTTTAACAAAACTCTTTGAATACCCAGAAGAGGCTTTTTTACCTATTGCTAAAACGCTATTAAATTCGAATGAAACTTCTCTGATTCCTGTCGTGGTTGCTATGTTAGAAACCCTAAAGAGTGAAAAAGCAATCCAACTTCTCAAAAAACAGGCAACAAAGATTGGCGCTCCTTTTGTACGCATATACTGCGTCCTTGCCCTTTTTAAACTCAAAGAAAAAGGCCCCTATTTTGACACACTAAAAACATGGTTAGAAAAACATTTAATCCAAGATTTTATTCAATTAAAACCCCAAGAACAAACGCTGCCTTTTGAACAAAAATATGAACTTACTGTCGAAGAAACTTCACAGCTTTTGATTGAAGCAACACTCACCATTGCACAACATGACCAAAAAGGCGCTTTAGATCTATTGTTAAACGCTCTTGGAAAAACTAAAGAAGAAAACCGCTATGCTTTAGCAGGGTTATTGATGAAGGCACTCGAATAGATGAAAAAAATATACTTTTTTTGCTTCTTTGCCCTTTTGATTTTTGCAGATGATATCCGTGTGGATTTAAAAAATCCTACCTTTTCGCAAAAAACCATGCATACCGATGATGGAGGACTCATCCAATCCAACAATTTTTGGTTGCAAAGCCAAACAATAAAATATACACGTGATTTAGATCCGCAATCAGAAACCAATTTTGTTGAAGCTGAAGGAGATTTTCGACTCGATTATTTTGATCAAGTGTTCATTGGAGATCGTTTAGAATATGATTTTATTCAAAAACGCGGCATCATTCACAATGGAAAAACGCAAAGCGGCTTTTTCTATATTTCTGGAAGTCGCATTATTTTAGAACCTGATGGAACGTACACTATTGAAAATGCTATTCTTACCACATGTGAAAATCGGCAAAGTGAATGGCGATTGCGTGCACACAGACTGACCATCGAAAATAAACAGTTTATCACCGCTAAAGATGTCTCTTTTCGCGTGGTCAAAGTCCCTGTTTTTTGGCTTCCTCGTCTCAAAGCCACTCTTAATTCTTTGCGCTATTCTCCCATCGAACTTGAGCTTGGAATCAAAGAAAAGGGAGGCCCACGCTTAACTGCCAAATATCTTGTCTATGCGTGGGAATATTCACGTACCTATTTGCGTCTCGATTACCGCCTAAAAGCTGGATTTGGAGCGGGCATTGAGTCCTTTTACAAAAATCCGCATAACAACACCAAATTTATGGCACGTAATTATGTGGCAAGGGACGTACGCATCGAAGATCCGGAAAGACAAACACGTTATCGTATCGAAGGGGTTTTTAATCACACCTCTCAAGACCTCAAACACACATTAGATTTTTCTTATGACAAAGTCTCGGATATTGAAATGCCAAGTGACTACCCAACAGAAGCATTTAATGAACAAAACCCCAAACCCACTCAACTTTTAGCCACAAATAGACAAAAGATGGGCCTTGTTGCTCTTTTTTCAAATGTACGTGTCAACTCCTTCCAAACTCTCAAACAAGAGCTTCCAACCTTTTTAATCAAGCCCTACCCTATCCAGCTTTTTGAAAAAGGCCCTATTTTCACAATGCCTATCCAACTTTCCTATTTAAAATATCGATATGCCAAAGAATGGCAACCTATCTTGCCCTCTTTTTCTTCTGCTAGATTTTTTTTAAATCCCGAACTTACGCATTCCTTCAATCTATCTGTCTTTCGCATCTCTCCTAAAATCGGTG
Organism: Chlamydiota bacterium; assembly: GCA_011064725.1. Taxonomy (NCBI): domain Bacteria; kingdom Pseudomonadati; phylum Chlamydiota; species Chlamydiota bacterium. Next base: position 62,873 of record JAAKFQ010000001.1, read on the forward strand.
CTGTTGTTTTAGGGTATTCTGATTCTTTTCGCAATAAAGAACAGTTCTATGCTCTAGGAATGCTTAGCGCTCAAGTGGACATTCCTTTTTACAAATTATTTAACCACTATTTACACCAAATGGAACCTTATGCAAAAGTCACACAATTTACACGCAGTACGACATCTTTAGAAGATCACTACGTCTTTGATCTTAAAGATGGCTACACTGAGATGGGACTCTGTACAATTGGTATCCGTAACACCTTCTTTCGTCCGATGCACACTTTGAGTTTTAACCTATTTACCAACACTTTTTGGAATGCTAAAGCTTTTTCCAAAGCCTTTCCTTTAATTGGACTTGCTATGCACTGGCAACTGCCCAAACTGCACCTAGAATCTGAAATTTTATACAATTTAGAACACAACAGTCTTAATCATTTTATCTTCCATACCAAATGGACAGTTGGCAAAAACTTGGCCATGATTGTAGAATTTCGTCATCGCGGTCAATATGATTTTAAAAAAGTGGATAAAAGCCGCTATTTTCTAGAAGCGGCGCGCTCGTTAAACAACCTGATCGATTCAGGATTGAGCGATGCTAATGATACGATTTTAACCAATATCTACTACCGCTTTTCACCTTTATGGACCCTAAAATTTGAATCTAGACATGGCTTTGGGCGTATACAAAGCCCCAGATTTAATGATTTTAGAATTGAACTTGAACGCTTCTTATCATGTAATCTAAAACTGAAATTCACCGTACAACACACGCACGCAGTGAATTTTAAAGCAATGGCCTCATTGACTTTAGATAAAAAGCCGATGAGGCCAAAATTCCGTCTAAAAGACTTCAGACCTTCTTTTTAGCTTACTACCATCCAAGCCAGTAAAGAGGACTCCACTTGCTCCGTTGTGTAGTAGGAGCAGGAGCAGGAGCACTAGAATCCAAACTTTCTGTTGAAGCTGTTGCTAAAGCCTCTGCTTCTTCTTTACGTTTTTGACGAGTTGTTTGAGGATCAAATCCCAAAAATCCACCTACAGTGTCTGAGCCACTTTGTAAACTTTCTTTGACAGATTCAATACGCTCTTTACCTGGAGTAACAGCTCCTAGTACCTTTCCTAGTCTTTCATTCACAGGAGCTAGAATGCCAGGCCCAGAATCCTTAACTGAACTGCTTGTATCTTTAGGAGCTGGAGTTCCTAATGGAACACCATGAGAAGTTCCTCCTTTACCCAAAGGTGTTGAGGGTACAACTGGTGGGGATGTTCTTCTTGCTGATGTTGGTGAACTTGGTGGTGAACTTGGTGGTAAATTTGCTGGTGAATTTGCTGATGTTGACATAATATTTTCTCCTTGTTACGGGTTTATTTTTTGTACGAATACTTATCTACACATTTTTCAAATAAACATCTCCATATTAAAAAAGAGAAGTATTTCGTGTAAATCTTTTTTTTAAAAAAAATGCATTTTTTAACTGATGTTTTTAGGATGCGTTGTGTGTTTTATAGAGGATCTTGAGTTTGCGCAAAAGAGGCTCGAGCTCTTTTTTACGCTTTTTTGACACACGATCGATGAACAAAACTCCATTTAAGTGATCATTTTCATGCATCACTTGCCTTGCTGAATAGCCTGTGAGTTCTTGTTTGAAGCTTTTTCCTTCCATATCCATCGCCTCTATGGTGACGCTATTGGGTCTTTCAACCGATTCGTACACTTCTGGAAAAGACATGCACCCTTCTCGATCGATGTTGGTCCCTTTGGATGGATGGCTTAATTTTGGATTAACAAATAGCGTAGGCTCTTGTAAAATCACCTCGCCTTTTTCATCTCTTGTAAAATAACGTACAATAAAAATACGATAGTTGATGTCAAGTTGAATCGCTGCAAGCCCGATGCTACTTTTGTGAAAATGCACCGTATCGAGCATGTCTTGACAAATCTGCTTAATTTCGGGGGTGATTTTTTCTACAGCATGGGATTTTTTTCTAAGACATGGATGACCATAATAGTAGATTTTACGCTTCATTTTGCTCTGCAGATTTTTCTATCTGTGTTTGATTAAGCGTTGTTTGCTTATGTCCAATTTGAGCTGTCCAAAACGATAGGATCACACAAAGGAACATAAAGACAAATGCCATGGAAGCTGTAATTTTTTTCAAAATTTGCGCCGTTTGAATTCCAAACACAGAATCTTGAGAATCGGCACCAAAAGTGGCTCCCAAACCAAGATTTTTTCCCTCTTGCAACATAATGATTAAAATCAACAGAGCCGCAAGAACCAAAAAAATTGTTAAAATAGTGTAATAAAAAATCATTTATATTCTTTTGTTACCATGTTAAAAAAAGCGTCAAATTTGACAGAAGCCCCTCCCACCAAAGCCCCATCGACATCGGGGTATTTTAGGAAGTCTCTTATGTTGTCATCATTGACAGAACCACCATACAAAATGGGGATTTGATTTGCAATGTCTTTTGTCCAAAAAGTGGCGAGCATTGAACGAATCTCTTCATGGATATGTTCGACCTCTAAAGGGTCTGCTGCCCGGCCTGTTCCAATGGCCCAAATCGGCTCGTAGGCAATCATTAAAGAACGCGCCAGGGCATTTTCCACTTCGTTAAATGCTTTTTTTAATTGATTAGAGACAACTTCGATTGTTTTGCCGCTATTCTTCTCCCCCAAAGACTCCCCTACACATACTAAGGGCTTGAGTTGAGAAAAGAGCGCAGAATGGATTTTTTTACACACAATCTCATCGGTTTCAAAAAAATATTTTCTTCTTTCGCTATGCCCTAAAATGACAAAGTCACATCCCGCTTCCCTGCACATTTGCGAAGAGATTTCACCGGTAAATGCTCCACTTTGATTTTCATGAATATTTTGAGCGCCTAGTAAAAAATTTTGATTGCTTAGGATATTGAGTGCTTGAATCGATGTAAAAGGAGGAGCAATACCCACGTGGGTTTTTACTTTTGTCCACCCATTGAGGAGTTTTTCCACAAACTCCATGGACGAGGTGATGGTGTGGTGCATTTTCCAATTTGCAACAATTAAAGGTTTTTCTCTCATTATTCTTTCACTTTTTTTGATAAAAGTATAAAATTACCTTAAAATTCTTTTTTAAAGATGTCAATACTTACGCAAAAATCTTCTGTTCTTTCGGTCTCCAATCTCACCCACAAAATCAAACGCCAACTCAACTCCGAATTTGGCTCTGTGAGCGTCCAGGGAGAAATCAGTTCTATCAAAAAGCATACATCAGGACATGTTTATTTTTCCATCAAGGATTCTATGGCGCAGCTCAATTGCGTGTTATTTCGCAGCAATATCAAAAGTGCACACTTACCCAAAGAAGGAGATCTTGTGATCTGCCATGGAGAAATTGATGTCTACTTACCAAGGGGTTCTTACCAGTTACTGGTAAAAAAAATCGAGATGACAGGGCTAGGAGAGCTTCTTGTCCAATTAGAACAGCTCAAGCAAGAACTCAAAGCTTTGGGATGGTTTGATAAAGAAAACAAAAAACCCCTCCCCAAATTTCCCAAAAGAATTGGTATCATCACTAGTCCCACAGGAGCTGTTATTCAAGATATCATTCATGTATTAAAAAGACGCTCCAGGGCGTTTCATCTCATTATCCATCCTGTCCATGTCCAAGGTGACATGGCAGCAAAAGAAGTCACAAATGCCATTTATGATTTTAATCAATTGCAAAATGTGGATGTGATCATCATCGCAAGAGGCGGTGGCAGTATTGAAGATCTTTTCGCTTTTAATGAAAAAATATTGGCCAAAGCCGTGTTTGATAGCCACATTCCCATTATTTCTTCCATTGGACACGAAACAGATTATACGATTTGTGATCTTGTTGCGGATATCAGAGCTCCTACTCCTTCAGCTGCTGCAGAAATTGTGATGCAAGAATCGGCAAATTTGGAGCATTTTCTTTTAGATACGCAAAAACAACTCAAGATGCTCATTGATTGGAATATACAAAAGCACAAAGAGCGCTTGCAAAGATTTCAATTACATCCCCTCTTTTGCACAGCGCATCTCTTAAATCCCTATTTCCAGCGTTTTGATGAAATGACGCAAAATATCCAGTCTCGTATTTCGCAATTTTGCAAGCAGAAACAACAACAACTTGATGTAAAAAAAATTGTGCTCTCTAGTCTCAATCCTGCTGTAAAAATTAGACACCTAAAAGAGCTGCATAAAAAGCTACAAAAACAGTATCTTCATCTTCTCCAACAAAAAAAACAGCACCTTATCCAAGCTGAGAAGAGCTGCACTCAGTACAAAGAAAAATATATTTTAGCCATTTTTTACTATCTCAAACAAAAACGGTTGAGTTTGAAAAAGCTTACAAGTCATTTACAAAGCTTGGATCCAAAAAACCTCATGAAAAAAGGCTATGCTATTTTAAAAGACTCCAATCAAAAAGTTGTCTCTAAGCTAAAAGACGTTGACATCAACTCAACACTTTTTGTCCACGTGCAGGATGGCGCATTAAAAACACAGGTTTTAGAAAAAATTAAGGACTGATATTATGTAGTAAATTCCGTTTAGAGGAGGAGCGAAAGGGACAAAATACAAGGGATATCTGACAAACACAACTCCTTAGAGTTGTGTGAGGAGGAAGATGCAGTAGATTGTTCCTTGCAGCCCTCGTATAAACGGAAGGTAGTGCATAACGTCAGCCAAGGAGCAGATATGACAAAAAAACAAAAATTTGAAGAGGCTTTTCAACGCCTAGAAGATATTTTACAACACATGAACTCAACAAGCATTGAATTAGAAGAAGCTTTAAACTTGTACCAAGAAGCTGACGAATTGATTGATCATTGTGCACAAAAACTGAAAAATGCAGAACAAAAAATTGAGATTTTGATCAAAAAACAGACCCAAGAAAATACCTCTTTTGAAACTAAAGAATTTGATAAAACCGATGTCTAATATTTTTATTTTTAGCAATTTTACAAAACCTCAAACGGCCAAGGTCACTTCTCAAGTGATCCAGTTCTTAAATGAGCATCAAATGTATGTCTTTGTAGAAGATAAATATGCAGATACTAAAACCAAAAAGCTTTCCACAATCCCACCCGAAGATATCGATTATTGTATTTCTATTGGTGGCGATGGTACCATTTTAGAATTTTTACATACGTTTTCGAAAATTAAAGCGCCTCTTTTAGGTATCAATTTAGGAAAACTTGGATTTTTGGCAGATGTCAGGCTCGATGAGCTTATCCCAAGCCTAAAGGCTTTTGTCAATCAAGAGTTTAATATAGAAGAGCGCCTCATGTTAGAATATAACAACCTCTTTGCTCTCAATGATATCGTCATTCATCGCGCTTCCAATCCAGCCCTTATTGAGCTTAACATCCATGTTGATGGAAATTATTTTAACACATTTAGAGCTGATGGAATCATTATTGCAACACCGACAGGCTCTACAGCCTATTCTTTGTCTGCAGGTGGGCCCATCATCACACCTTCGATCAAAGCTCTTTGTTTAACGACTATCTGCCCACATGCGATCTCTAATCGCCCCATTGTCTTTTTACCAGAAAAAGAACTTGTCGTAGAATATATCAGCCCCTACAAACCTGTGGAAGTCACGATCGATGGGATTACTCAATTCCATCTAAAAACGAAAGAATCTCTGACTATTCACATTGCAAAACGCACCTTCAAACTTCTCAATTTACAAAAAATCGATACCTTTGCAACGCTCCGCAATAAATTGAATTGGTCAGGTAAATTCTAACTGATGTTATGCAGTAAATTCTATTTAGAAGAGGTGCGAAAAGGACAAGATACAAGCATTGCAACGAAGTTCAACTTCCATGAGAGTTGAATAACTGATATTACGCAATAAATCTGATTTAGGGGGAGAGCGAAGGGAATGAGATACAAATATTGCTAAGAAGTTCAACTCCATGAGAGTTGGACAAGGAGCAATATGAAGTAGATTGTTCCTTGCAGCCTCCCCATGAGTTGGAGTTAGTGTGTAACGTCAGTGAATCAGTGAGTTAGAAAATTCCTAAAACCTTTTCGCGTTTTTCAATAGACGCATTTTTTGTCAATTCAGAAAAAAGAAGGCCTCCTTTTTCTAGCAGCTCTACCTCGTTTTCAATAAACTGAATAAACGCTTTGTCGAGTGATACGTCTTTTAAAAGCTCTCTAATTATTCCTATTTTCTTTTCTGCCACCTCTAAATAAAACACTGTTTTCGTATTTTCACTCTTGTAAAAAGCGTGGTACAAAAGTGCGCTTTTCAAATAGACAATAATTTTTTCTTGAGGTGTTTTTGCATCAAATCCCTCTTCATTAATTCTTGAAAACCAAAGAGTATAATCGATATCTTTCTTTGCAAGTTCATCCTTTAACCCTTGTATGGCTTCTTTTAGTGGCAATTTCGGCTTTTCTTCGATGGGTTTCTCCTCAATTGGCTGCTCTTCTACTACCGGTTGTTCCTCCACTGATGGCTCTTCTACAGGTTGTTCTTCTACTACCGGTTGTTCCTCTACTGATGGCTCTTCTACAGGTTGTTCTTCTACTACCGGCTGTTCCTCCACTGATGGCTCTTCTATAGGTTGTTCTTCTACTACCGGCTGTTCCTCCACTGATGGCTCTTCTATAGGTTGTTCTTCTACTACCGGCTGTTCCTCTGTTTTGAAATCATAAGCTGCTTTGCGGATTTCTTCTTCTGAAATTTTCAAATGATTAAGAATGCGTTTTCGATCCTCATCTTCAAGAGGATCTTCTGCTAATTCTTTTATACGTTCTTCTGTATCTTCCTCGTTATTAAAAATTCTTTCTTCCAATGGGAAGCGTTCTTTTTCTATAGCATTGAGTTTTCTAAGTTCAAAAAGAATCTGATCTACTTTCAACTTACTTGTTATAGGAGAATTGACAAGTGTCTGTTTGATATCTAATAGATTCTCAACGGTGTTAAATAACACATAAGAAGCTTCTTTTGTGGTAACACGTGCAAATGCGCACAATCCATTATTTTCCACAAGCTTTGAAAAATCCTCTATAAGATAATTTCTTTGTATGGCGGGCATGCGCTCAATTTCTTCTAATTTTTTTTCACCAAGCGCAATGCTCGCTTGATCCATTTGAGTTAACAAGGAGTAAAGAATGACATTTAAGGCCTTTTCACCTTTAACAAGCTTAGCATAAAAATTTAACGCTTTACCTTTTAATATTTTATTTCCAAAGTGTCGAGCTTCATCAAAGGCACGTTGACAGGATTCTTTTGCTTCATCAGCACGATTATGTTTTACATAGTAAGCGGCATTTTCAAGGGCTTTTTCAAAACGCGTTAAATTTTGTTCTGGAATTACTATTTCTGAATTTTCACTAACGGCTGTAGTCATTTAAAATCTCCTTATTTTTTTGTATTTTTTATGAA
>JAAKFQ010000002.1 GCA_011064725.1 Chlamydiota bacterium
TGTGTATCTACTTTTCTGCAGGGACATTCTTTTTGGCCATCGGGCCTTTTGTGGGCGGAGCATTTACCGAATTTTTGACATGGCGATTGCTTTTTTGGATCAATTTGCCCATTGCGATTGTGGGTGTGATTTTAACGCTTCTCTATGTTCCAAAATGTGAAGGTCACAAAGAAAAAATCTCCTATTTAAATGCTTTTTTCTTCGCTCTTGGAATTAGCATGTTAATTATCTCTCTTCAGCAACGTGAAACAGGTGGTTTTTCTAAGATTTTAGATTTAGGGCTCTTTGCCATTGGCGTGTTTTGTTTAATTGCGTTTTATTTTCATGATCGAGAAAGTGAACATCCATTTATTGATTTTACGCTATTTAAAAATGTCTTGTTTCAATGTGGAAATGTGGTCTTATTTTTTATTCAGTTTGTTTTAATGGTCACGGTGTTTTGGAGTCTTTTTTTTCAAAATATTTTAAATTATTCACCCATGCAAACAGGTTTGATTACCTTGATTTCCACATTTCCTATCTTAGGGATTGCTCCATTAGGTGGGTATTTGGCAGATCGCATCGGATTAAAATGGCCTGTTGTGATGGGCTTGGGACTTATTTTCTTTTGCTTTGGTTGGTTTTTGATTTTTAATCGAGTGGGGACATTTTGGCTCTTTTTACCCGCGCTTTTGGCATTTGGATGTGGAGCTGCTTTAGTTTACACACCCATTAGCTCATATTCAATTGGAGCTATTGCTGAAAAAAAACGTGGGGTTGCCGCAGGTATTTTAAACACCTTTCGTTTTTTAGGAGCTAGTATTGGACTTGCAATTTTAGGCTCGATTCTCAATGGAACAGAAGACCATGTGCTGCAAAAAAAGTTATCTCAGAATGTTGAAACAGAACATCTAACTGTAGATCAGTTAGAGGGCTTATTGGCAAAAACAAAAAATGCATTAAGTGTACTCAAAGAATTTTCTAAAAGTGCGCAGCAATACATTGTTTCAAGTGCTAAGTTAGCATTTTTTGATGGCTTTTTTTTCATGCACTTTGTGGCGATGCTTTTGATTGGATGTGTGCTTGTTTATGCTTTTTTTCAATTGAAAGATACAAACCATGAAGAGGATTGAAGTTAAGACTGAAATTTAAGGTTAATCAATAAGTAAGACCTTTTTCCAATAGCCTTTTTTGAAACGATAAGAATAAATCAAAGTCAAAATCAAGCCATATACCGCTCCAATCATCCATGCTGTTTCTACAGAGATATTGAAGTGGTTTAAAAGAAAATAGATGGGAATGACCACAAAGCACCAGACAGAAAAAGCGCCTGTATATAGTAAAAAACGCGTATCACCAGCAGCGGTTAATACTCCGTTAAACAAGAGTCGAACCCATGCAAAAAAGATGTAAATCAGGCTCAAAATTAAGCAAAACGTGATATTTTCTAATGTTGTGGGAATCATCATATTTTCTGCTGAAAAAAAGAGCGCAACAAAAGATTGTGGAAATAGAAGAAGGCCAATGAGGGAAAGTACAAAAAAAGGAGCAAAGATTTTCAAGCCTGTTTTAATCACTTTGGGAACCATCTCGTGGTTTTTTTCTCCAATGAGATTTCCGCAAATGGCGGTCGCCGCTTTCCCCACACCTTCACCTACAAACCAGAGTCCAAAAATGAGCGTTTGGCAAATGGAGCTGATAGTGATATGCACAATGCTTGCATTACGCATGAGTTTATAAAATGTAGACCAACCGATAAGTTCCATCATGGTAAAAACGGCAAGAGGAGCTGCAACGCGAATGATTCTTAAAAATAAGGGGAAATGTAAGCGTATGCGATGGGTAAAAAAACGCTCTCGATTGGTTTTGTTTAAAAAGACGCCAAGAAGAATCACAATTTGTAACACTTCACCCACATTTGTGGCAATGGCAGCCCCTTTAATGCCCATGGAAGGAATGAATCCCTCAATTCCAAAAATCAACACATAATCTAAGATCATGTTAATGATATTGGCACTGACGATAATAACTGTTACGAGAAGGATCTTGCCTTGTCCTATAAAAAAGGAACACAGAGCACCTCCTGCTGCAACAAAAGGCCCAAAATAGAGAAGATAAGAAAAGTAGGTCGACTCAAGTGCCCCTTGAGTCAATAGAGGTGTGCCAAAAATGGCAAGGGGAAAGAAAAGTAGACTAGATAATAGAGAAAACCAGAGCATTTGCCATATAGGGCGTCCCAAATAGGCATAGCGTTTTGCCCCAAAATATTGAGCAACAAATGCTTCACTCATGCTTGTGATCACATAAGGAGCAAGGGTAAAGGCATAAGCAAGCATCCCTGCGACAGCAGCTGCATTAAGCGCGGCTAGGCTATAGCGAGCCAGAAATAAGCGATCGACCAAAATCATAAAAAGCCAAGATAACGAATTGAGCATCAAGGGAAAAGAGATCGCCATTAACTCTTTTAGAGAGCCTGAAGGATATTTTGTTAGTGCCATAGTGATCCTTGTTACTGATGCTACCACAGTAACTCCAGCTTATAGAGAGGCTACAAAGGGCGATCTACTTCGTCTTACTCTTCACCCAACTCTTAATTGAGTTGAGTTTCATCGTAATACTTGTACCTCATCCCTTTTCGCGCTCTCTCTAAATTAGATTTACTGTGGTAACATCAGTTATACAAAAAGGCTGAAAAATTAAATAGCTAATTTTCAATTGCATCCAAAGGGTATAAAAAATATTTTAAACAAATTCTTAACGATTTGTTTAATTAATCTTAATATAAGAGGGTTAAGTTTAATTACATGAAACTAAAATTGAGTTTATAGTTAATTTTTAATAATAAAGAGATAGGGAGAAAATATATGGCTGGAGTACAAAAAAAAGTCAAAGATGCCGTGCTTTTGTTAAAATCTTTTGTGCAATCACCACAAAATCAAGCGCTTGCAAGAATTAAAACGCAATCCTATAAGGATTTTGAAACCTTATGTCAGGTAGATTTCAAAGCGCTTTCAAATGGCAAAGGACTAAGAGAAATTCGAAATACTTTCAAAGTGCTTTTAAATTATTTAAAAAAATACCACGAACAAGAAGAGGCTCAAGATCTTATGGTTCTAGTTGAAAGAGCCATTCATAAATTAGACGAATACCACACATTGACAGAGCACGAAATTGGAAAAGTGGCCAATACCAATGAATATTCCAAACTCAAAGAATTCTATTATTCAAAGATATTAGCCCAAGAAGTAGAGATTGAGGAGAAAAAAGTAGGCATACATGATCTTGAAACCGTACAAAAAGATCGTGATTATGATCTTTTTTACATCAAACAAGAGGGTGGAGGGCGTTTTTTTGATAAAAGTTTAATAAGAAAAATCCGCGCTGCAAGTGATTATTCTCATTTGCAAATTGAAGATACGCTTTTAGATCCTGTGTTGAGTTATCAAGAAATCCATGATTTTGATGTGCAATCGATTGCAAGATTCATTTTTGATAAAAACTACCACAAAATCCAAGATTTTCTGCAACAGACTTTCGACTTTCGGGATACTGTGCTTTTTATGACAGCAAGAAAAGCACTTATGGCTCTCATGCTTGCAGGTTACGAGAAAAATTCTTTGATCAATGCACCCAAAAAAACGTGTATGACCTATTTTAGTGATTTTCAAACCTACTTACGAAATGTCATCCAATCCTTGGATTTTATCCAATTGGTCAGTTTTGAAACAACAAAGACAGAACCACAACATGTTTTAGTCGATTGCATATTGAGTATTTGTGCCACACTTTACACATCTGACCTGCCAGATCATTCTCACTTCAGTATTACAAAAGAACTCATTGATAGAGGCAAAAAGCGCAAAATGCCCAAAGATCAGCCTTTAGAAAAAACGCTGCTTTCCGATAAGTTGGAAGATCAAAACGATGAATTTTCGTTAGAATTAGAACACTATGTGCATGGTCCGATTTTAAAAGTGTGGGATTTTTTACAAGATACGGAGCAGCACTACGTATTTGATGCGATAATGCAGGGCAATATTCCCTATACGTTGTTTGATTTGGAAATTGGAGGATTTTCAACAAGTTGTTTACGTCTGCCTTGTCCCACACAACAAGAATTTATCAATAAAGTCAAAATTATCGAAGAATTCAAAGATTTTATTCGGGGAATGCAGATTAAAGACAAAACTTACAAGCATTTGCTCATCAATTTACAAGATCGTACTTCTTCTAAAGAATATCCTAGAAGTATTGCTTTAGAAACCTTTCAAAAAGAAGCGGAATTTGCCAGACACATTTATGTTCTCACACTTCCCAAAAATACCGATTTTTATCAACAAAAAGGGATCTATCAAGAAATCGAAACAGCAAAAGAATTTATCTATGCACTAAAAATGCAAATTGAAAGTGGAGAAGAATGTGGGTTTTTCTTCCCAGAAATTTTAAAACCTAGTCTTTCTTCTCATTTCATTGAAAGGATGCTCAAAATATTGCATGAAGGTTTTTTTGAAGGTAAAAAGAAACTCACAGAAGATGAGAAAAAAGCCTTTATTGAATTGGCTTACCTCAGTATCCAACTCAAAGCCATCGAAGAGATCAAACCACAAACCTTTTCACTCACATGCAAAGATGCGATTGATGATGGGGGAGTTAGCAACGCTGTGCTCTACTGCTTTTTATTGTTTTTAAAACAAGAACAAATAGATGAGAGATTTTTGCATCGTTTATTGTTTGAAATTCCCATGATGCTTAGAGAAAGAGGCATGATTCAAGAAGATTTTCAGCGTTTTGACATAACTCTAAAAGCGATAGAAAAAAGCTTAAAGAAAACCACGCTTAAAGAATTGAACCAACTTTTTGAGCTTGATGTTTTGAAAATACGTATTATTTAGAAACCAAAAAGTTTTAGCAGATCGTTATGAATGTGCCCATTGGAACCGACAATAGATGGGCTTATAAGATGGTGCTCTTTGTTTTCAAGTGTCGTGATCATGCCTCCAGCTTCTTTGACAAGCAAGCTGCCAGCAGCCACGTCCCAGGGTTTTAAAAAAAGTTCCCAAAATGCATCCTGTCTTCCTGCTGCAACATAAGCAAGATCCAAAGCTGCGCTCCCAGCACGTCTAATAGCAAGCCCCTTGTTTAAAACAGCATTGGCATAACCAATATTTTTTTTGAAATCTTCAAGGCGAGGAGAAAATCCTGTGGAAATCAATATAGAATCTAGTTGTTTGACATTGGATACATGGAGTTGTTTTCCATTGAGATAAGCCCCCTGGTCCTCAACGGCAAAAAAGAGTTCATCTAGATTAGAATCCAAAACCACACCTACAATCACTTTGCCCATGTGCTCTAAGGCAATGGATGTGCAGTAAAAAGGAAAGCCTCTTGAAAAATTCAGCGTCCCATCGAGAGGATCAATTACCCAACGATAGTCTGAGCGCTTCTCTTCTTCTCCTGTTTCTTCACCTAAAAATCCGTGTTTTGGAAAAGTTTCAAATAAAGATTTTTTTATCGCTTTTTCAGCTTCTTGGTCTGCTGTGGTCACGACATCGCAAATCGCTGATTTGCTAGAGGTTGTAAATCCAATTTTAGAATAATATTGGTGGATCGATTTTGATAATTGTGCCGCTTTAATTGCAGCTTGTAAGAAGGCGTTATGCATTGCAAATTAATGTTTTTTATTAGATAATAACAAAGGCGGAAAAAAAATGCAAAGGTCTAAAAAGTGATAAGAAGAATTTTAATTTTTAGTATTTTTTTGTTTGGCTCAACGTTGACCCTGCTGCATTTTAAAAGAAAAAATGCAAAAGCAGCAGTAGAAATACAAACAAAAATTCAAAAGCCAGATGAAAAGACAAAGCAAGACCTCAAAACGCCTCTGCGCGTACGTTCATGTGATGATTTAAAGGGATTGCCTGTAGCTGATCGCATCAATGAATTATTCAATACAACAGGACAAAAATCTTCGCTTATAGATACAATTCGCTATACGTTTAGAGTGGATTGGAAAGAGGACAAGAAGCCAGCGTGGCTTTCTGATTATGCCACATTTCATGAAACATCCAAGCATTTTATTGCTCGTTCACTCAATGGATCAAGAGATTATTTAAAACAAGATTTAAAACAAGGAGACCATTTCAATGTGCTCAAGAAAGAGGTCTCGTTTTACTTACTTGTGGATTTGTCACGATCACGTGTGTGGTTCTATGGGTTAGACCATCAAAATCAGCGTGCTATTCTTTTGAAAACCTATCTTGTAGGGCTTGGAAAATTAGATAGCACAAAACCTTCAGGATCCTTGACGCCTGAGGGGACCTTCAACTTTCAAGAAAATGTGGCGACCTATCGCGTTGGAAGATTTGATAAATATAAGGATCTGGATACAGAAATGATTCGCGTGTTTGGAACCCGCTGGATTCCTATCAAAGAAAATGCAGACGATCATGGGAGATTGGGCTTACATGGAGCTCCATGGCGAGGAGAAGAACCAAAAGAAGAGCGCTCTTTAATTGGTCAATATGATTCTGATGGATGTTTACGTTTTTCCCAAGAAGATATTGAAGAAATTTATGCCATTTGCATCTCAAAACCTACCACAGTGGAAATTGTCAAAGATTTTCATGAAGCTGTGTTTTTGGATAAGGGAGAGTGGAAATGACAAGAAAAACGATTTTACCCCACGAAATTGAAATCATGGAATATGAGCAAGCCATTGGGCAGATGCAAGAGCAAAAAGTATGGGATCCTGAAGATTTAAAACGCTTGCAAGATAAGCTCATTCTTTTGAGAAAAAAAGCCTATTCAAAACTCTCTGCTTGGGAACGTGTGCAGATTTCAAGGCATCCAAATCGTCCCAAAGCCAAAGATTACCTTGAGGCTCTTTTCACAGATTTTGTCGAACTTTTTGGAGATCGTACATTTGGAGATGATCATGCAATCATCACAGGTTTGGGTAAATTAAACGGGATCAAATGCGCGATTGTTGCGCAAGAAAAAGGAGAAGACACAGAGGCTCGAGTGTATCGTAATTTTGGCATGGCGCATCCAGAAGGATTTAGAAAAGCTAAACGTGTCATGCAGCTTGCCGAAAAGTTTGATCTTCCTATCATCACATTCATCGATACGCCAGGCGCCTATCCAGGACTTAGTGCAGAAGAGCGCGGCCAGGGGTGTGCTATCGCAGAAAATCTTTATGCGATGGCCAAATTGCAAGTGCCTATCATCTGCGTGATCATTGGAGAAGGCTGCTCGGGTGGTGCTTTGGCAATCGGCATGGGTAATTCTGTAGGCATGCTAGAAAATGCCTACTATTCGGTCATCTCTCCAGAAGGATGTGCATCCATTCTATACAAGGATGCCAATAAAAAAGATGTAGCGGCAAAAAAACTCAAGCTTCTTGCAGAAGATTTGATTCAATTTAATGTCATTGATGAGATTATCAAAGAGCCTATTGGTGGTGCGCATTTAGATGCCAAACTCACATTTGAAAACACCAAAACGTTTCTTTTAGCTACAATCGAGAAATTCTCAAAACTTTCCAAAGAAGCGCTCGTTGAGCAGCGCTATCAAAAATACCGCAATATTGGTGTGTATCAGTCTTGATCTAATTGTAAGCGTTGGTTTAAGATACGCTTATGATAGAGCTTTTGAAAGCAGCGCTGTTAAATAGAAAACATCTGCGTCTAGTTATTGTTTTATGCTTTTCTATGGTGGCTTTGAGTATCGCTTCTTCTTTAGAAATCGTGGCTCTTGGACTTTTGGCGAATACAAAAAGCTTTTTAGGGGGCCAAGCATCATCATCTAAGCTTTTAGCGAAACTCTCTTCTTTTTTAGACGCGCATTTGAACTTTGAAACCGATTTTCGTATGTTTGTGGTTTTTTTGGTCTGTATCTCTATTTTTAAAGCTCTAACACTATTTGTTTCGCGTTACTATTCGCAAATTATTGGAATCAAGGTCAGCATGGATTTAAGAGAGCGCTATTTTAAACATATCCAAACGCTCTCAATGCCTTTTTTTCATAAGAATGAAATGGGAAGTTTAGCCAATAAAGCGGTTGCAGATGCTGGGCAAATTGCCAATTCTGTTAGCTCTCTTTTTACCAATTATTTACTCACGCCTTTTCAAGCAGTGACTACAATTTGTGGCTGTTTTTATATTTCTTGGAAGCTTTCTTTGATGATTTTTATCTGTTTTCCTCTTTTGATGTTTCCAATCATTTTTTTTACCAAAAAAGTAAAAAAACACTCGCAAAGTTTATTTATTAACCAAGAAAAATTCACAGGGATTTTGCTCGATTTTTTACTCGGTATTCAAACCATCAAAGTGTATGCCAAAGAGATGTTTTCTTTTAAAAAATATAAGCAAAAAAACGATGAAGTGGCAAAATTTGAGTTTAAAGCTGCCAAATATGCCCAGATGCCACGGCCCGTGCTTCATATGATCACAAGTCTGTTTTTAGCAGGTATTATTATCATTGGACACGTTTCCAATATCAATTTAGCAGAGATGATGGTTCTTGTGGGATTGTTGTATCTATTTTATGAACCAGTGAAGCGTTTTGCTGAAGAAAATGCCAATATTCAAAGGGGAGTTGTTGCCGCATCACGTATGCTGGATATTTTGAAAGAAAAACCTCACATCGAAGATCACGTGGATGCAAAGCCTATCAAAGAGTTTAAAAATGCGATTGCTTTTCACGATGTCTGGTTTAAATACGAGGATGATTGGGTATTAAAGGGGATGAGTTTTGAAATTAAAAAAGGGCAAACCGTGGCTTTTTGTGGTAAAACAGGATGTGGAAAATCGACGCTGATTAATCTTCTTGTGCGCTTGTACGATCCTCAAAAAGGCTCCATTACCATCGATGGTCAAGATATAAAAATGCTCACACAAACTTCCGTCAAAGATCTCTTTGCCTTTGTCTTGCAAAAGTCGTTTTTCTTTTTAGAAACCGTGGCTCAAAACATGGGTTTTGGTGCCGAGTATACTCTAGAAGAGCTACAAGAAGCGGCACGTCTCTCAGAGAGCTTAGAATTTATTGAAAAAATGCCTGCGGGTTTTGATGCCTTTTTACAAGAGGGCGGTAAAAACTTAAGTGGAGGTCAGCAACAGCGGCTTTCAATTGCAAGGGCTCTTTTAAAAAAAGCCCCTATTCTTGTTTTTGATGAAGCGACCTCTCATTTGGACAATATTTCCGAGCAGAAGATCAAATCCTCGCTGAAAAATCTAAAAGGAAAACTAACGCAAATTATCATTGCGCATCGATTAACAACGATAGAAAATTGCGACAAAATCATCTACGTAGAAGATGGAAAAATCATTCAAACAGGCACAAAAGATGAGCTTCTAGAATCCTGTCCTTCTTTTCACAGCATGTGGTATGCAGCTGTGCAACAAGAAAAGGTCTAACTTTCTTCTTTGCCGGTTTTTTTGTTTTGTGTGGGCTTCGTTAAATACAAAAGAATACATGATAAAATCATGCTTGCAACAAGCGTATTTTTAAAAGATGTTTTTTTGAGAAAAAAGGGTATTGTTGTTGTAAGAGCACCTGTTGCCACGTTGATTTTTCGCTTTACGTCCTCTTTCATCTGACGATTTTCTAAAATCAAAGCCATAATACAAAACCCACATCCTCCAACAAGTGCTGCAAGGGCAATGTGTGTCATTTTTAGATGCACAACTTTTTTAGGCACAAAAAAACTTGTCCCTGTGGTCAACGAGGAAAAAGTCAATGCTGCAGAAGGAATATATGTAACGTTATAAAAACTCATCTTTCAAAAAGAAGTTTATCGCAGACTATTTTTTTTAGAAAGATTTTTTTTAAGAAATTCACAAAGGACTAACGAGACTTGTTCTAAGCGCTCTTTGATAACAGAGCCTTCATCAGAAAAATCCGAAATCACTTTCAGCATTTTGCAAGGAATGTCGTGTTTGTTGGCAAAATAGGCGATGCTGTAGCCTTCCATATCCACAAGATCGTACTTTTTAGCGCGCTGTTTTAATTGAGAAGTTTTAATAGGATAGGTGGAAGTTGCCAAGTATTTTCCTTTTTCTTGAATGGGAAGAGGGGGTGTGTATTCTAGCGTGGTTTTTATTTCTTCATGGTGCAAATCATCGGGTAAAAAGAGAGAAACTTTTGAAACTTCTACAAGATCAAAAAGCTTTAAAGTATTGCAAAGCCCGCCCGCACATCCTAAATTTGTGATCGAGGAGCACTCGATTTGGTGTAAACGGAAAAGCGGTTCAAAGAGCCCCACTCCACAAATTAAAATGTTTCCAATATCAGATTGGTAAAGATGGTCACTTACAGGCTTAGCATTGAAAAATTCAAGCGTTTTTTTTGCTTCTCGAAATGTGGCAAAGACAAATAACTCAGACATAGGCACCAGAGTATAGCCAATTTTTATCAAAATGTCCAGTCTGCTCTAAGAGGCATTGGATAGCTAGGATGCCTGTTGGGGTAAGCTGCTGCGTATCTTCTGTGACATAGGTTTCAATGTGCTTTTTGACAATTTTTGGATCTTTTTCAATGGAGTGCTCGAGGACAAAATCCAACGTCTTTGCAGGATGTTTTTTGGCATATTGAAGTGACTCAAAAAGACTTTTTGTGATTTTTTCAAGATCTACAAGATTGCGTTTTGCCACAATGCCGCCGAGGGGCAAAGGAAGATGAAACTGTTGTTCCCAAAGTGCGCCCAAATCATAGCATTCAACAAGTCCAAGATTATCAAACGTAAAGCGTGTTTCGTGGATAATGACACCATAATCTACAGTACCATCTTGAATTTTTTGTGTGATTTCAAAGTAAGGACAAAACACCTTTTCTTTGCATGTAAAAAAAAGGTCAAATAAGAAATGGGCTGTTGTATCTTTTCCAGCAAAAGCGACGCATTTGTTTTCAAAAGAGGTGGCATGTGTTTTTCCAATGATTTTAGGGCCTATGCCATGACCTAGAGCACATCCGACGGGCAAAAGGATATAATCGTCTAAAAGTTGACTAAACTGAAACATCGATATTTTTGCAATATCGAGTTCTTTTTTTTGCGCGCGTTGATTCAGTGTTTGTAAATCTTGAATGCTTACATCAAACATAAGATCTGTAAAAAGGGCATAAAAGGCAAATGTATCATTGGGACAAGGAGAAATGCCGATAGAATAACTCATAAAAGACCGAGATGCTCTAAGCTTTCTTGCAATTCTTGATTTGTGGGTTTATCAAAGGCGCCACTTGTCTTAAGCCAGTTGACATAGTCTTTGGGAACCTGATGCAAGGGTTTTCCTTGATGTTTGCCAAAAGGCATGACTTGGAGTCGTCTTTTGGTGTTTAGAAGTTCATAAACTTTATGGATGGGTAGATCATCAATCATTTCTGAAAAGACTTTGTGTAAAATGATGACGTCATCTAAGGCTCTATGGGCATTGTTTTGTTCGATTTCGAAAACTTCTCTTAAAAATTGCAAGCTGTGTTTGGGAAGGTCTGGGCGATAGCGACGCGCCCATTTTAAGGTGTCGACAAAGAGCCAACTTTCAGGAACAGAAACACCAACACGTCTGAACTCTTCTTCTAAAAAGAGCTTATCAAATGCATCCATGTTGTGTGCGATAAGGGCCACATCGCCTGAACAAAAGTTTATAAACTCATGCACGACTTTTTCAAAAGTAGGAGCCTCTTTGACCATCTCATCGCTAATATGATGGATGGCTTGGGCTTCTTTGGGAATCGGACATTCTGGATTAATGAGGGTGGAAAAGCTCTGATTTGTAGTGGCGCAATAAGCTGCCATCTCAATGACGCGATCTTTGTTAAATTTTACGCCTGTTGTTTCAGTGTCAAAGTAAACAGCTCTATAGGTCATGTTTTTAGCTTGGCATCGATGCAATTTATTTGCAAGAACCTACTTTTTGGTAAGATCTACAAAATGGATAATTGAGGAAGTGTCTGATCTTTTCCTTATCTTTTCCATATTCAGCCATGACAAGCATCAAAAGAAGTCTTACTTTATCAATCTCCAAGTTGCCACCTAAAATGACACCTTCTTTAACTAAAGAAGCGCCTCCGCCTTTATCTCCGTAAGCCGAAAAAACGCATCCATTTGCCACGTTGGTACTGATGGTGACAATCACCTCTTTATTAATGGCGTATTTAATTGCATCAAACATTTTTCCATTCACGTTTCCAGCTCCCATTCCTTCTACAGCAATCGCCTGGGCACCCAAATCCACAGCTTTTTTCAACAATTCTCCATCCGATCCTGGATAATCGTAAATAATTTCCACATAAGGAAATGTTGTGGGTTTAGGAAGTTTAATAGAATAGAGAGAATCGTTATAGCGGTAAACTTGATTTTCATACACATAACCCAAATATCCTTTTTCTCCGGACTGGAAGGCTTGGGGGTTGGTGGTTTGCGATTTGACAACCCAGTAAGCGGCCTGGATGTAGTGATTCATATTGACAGTGACGCCCCAATGTTTCGCGTTTGGAGAAGTGACTTGTATGATGGAATGGACGAGATTTAAAGGGCCATCAGAAAAGGGAGAAGAAGCGTTGGCCATCGCACCTGTAAAGACCACATTTTTTTCAGTTTTAAGAGTGACATCTAAAAAAAATGCGCCATCTGCCATAGTGTCGGTTCCATGGACAACAACAGCTCCAATAATTTCAGGATCCTCCAATGTTTCATCCACAACTTTACTCAATTTTGTCCACAATCTAGGTGTCATTTGAGAAGAATCAAGATTGGAAAATCCGATGACTTTAAGATTAGCAATTTTTTTTAATTCAGGAATGGCATCAATGATATCTTGTGGATTAGCAGCAGGAACGCTAGCTCCTGTTTTAGGATCGGTTTTTTGTAAAATGGTGCCTCCTGTAAGAATAATGGCAACAGTGGGTAATTCAGGATTGTAACTTGGTTGCATTTGTTGTTTGTTCGCATAAATGGATGCTAAAACGAACAAGAAAATCCAAACTTTTTTCATATGATCTCCTATTTTGTAATCTCTTCATAAATACAAGAATGATTTTTTATTGACTAGTGTTGATCTAAATTTTTAATCTGTTCATACTATTAAGAAATGTTTTATAGATTTCTTGTTTCTTTCTTTTTGTTGTTTAATGTGCTGTTTTCCACAGAGGTCTATTTTAGTAATGAACACGATGTGATCCAAAAACTCACCACTCTTATTGATCAAGAAGAAAGCAAGATTGAGATGGTGATGTATACACTGACACACACACGCATTGTGCGCGCCCTTGTGGATGCAAAAAAACGCGGTGTAGATGTCATCGTCATGATCGATCCTTTCACAGCAAAAATCTCAAAACCAAAATTGGAGATGCTAAAAAAAGGAAATGTTGACATCTACGTTTTTGATCCTAAAACTATCGATAAACCCACCTGGTATCACCTAGAGCCGCTCTGCCATCATAAGTTTTTTACTTTTAAAAGCTTGCACACTGTTTGGACAGGCTCTTTTAATGCAACCTATGGGGCGAGCGTGGCAAATCTAGAAAATGTGGTCGTATTGGATTCAAAAAAAGTGTTTACACAATTTTCCACATATTTCAAAAAAATTTTATCAAAACATACAAGAAGCTACCCTTGACTTTTTTACCCTCAAAGGGTAGAATAAAAGGAAAAATTTTATGTCATTACACGTACACAGGGTTCTTCCAACTTCAGTTTCTCCTCCTAGGCATTTTCCTATGGAAGCTAGGCAAGTCATTAGCATAGCCATTGTTGCTCTTTGTATCCTTGCCTTTGCGTTTAGAAACAGGATTTTCGGGTTCGATTTTGAGGATATATCACTAGATGGGGATCCAGTTGGTCCGTTTGTTGACCTTGAGAAAAAGAGTGGCAGTGCTAGTGATTCTCCACAACCTCCTATAGGCACCACGGAAACAGGGGGAGAAAGACCACCTGAAGGGGAGCTAGAAGGAGGTTGGGTAGAGATGTCACCACCATCTTCATCATCATCACGTTCTTCAGCAGCAGCAGATGAAGGATTACCTGTAATCGAAATATCAGAAGAAGAATTGGGAAGATTAGGTCCAAATGAACAACGGTTATTTCAATATGCTCGTGATATTAAAAAAGTATTGAATGCTGGAAAGTATTGGTGTGTGCTTCAACAGTGTGCCCAATTTCATGCACTTTATCAAGGGATTAATTGTGAAAGATTTTTAACTGATCAATATATGGAGATTCAAGGGTATCAAGATCTAGTATTGGAAAATTTAAAACAACCTTACATGAAACATATGCCTTTTCTAGATTCTAGTGGGACTAAGCCATCTAAAATGCTTGTAAAAGCAGATGGTAATTGTGGGTATTATTCATGGAGACTGATTATCTTATTTTACCTTTCTAGTATTAGAGTTGAGAATCCCGCACATTATGAGTTGATTCTTAAAAATATAAATCTAATTTTTCCAGAAAAAGGAGAGCAATTTTTAAAAGATCTTATGGAAGGAAGTGTAGAAAATGGAGTTCAGTTATTAAGAAATTTAGTTTCACTCTATATAACACAAAATGAAAAAGAATTAGAAGAACAGTTGAATGGTGCAGTATTATCAGATTTGCAGGCGAGCGTAACATTAATCATGCAAAGGGTTTTAGACCATGTTATATCACAACATGCAGAAATGTTAGGAGACGGCGTTGGAGAAGGATCAATGATTGATATTACTACTGATGAGGGTTGTCGCCCTGCATTTTTAGAAAATATAAGGGTTATTTTAGGGGACTATCCCAATATGACTAGCACAGGTTTGACAGCTGAAGGTGTATTGGATTTCTATAACAAAGTTTATAAAAATTTAGATGAAGGGGAACTGGAAAAACCAGTAGAACCGTTTATTATAGAAACATTAGGTGATGAGGTAGCTAAAAAATCGCAACTTCGTCGAGAGTATATTGAAAGAATAAAACAAGATGGTAGATGGGCACAGGAACTTGAAATGGTAAAGATTGCAGAGATTTTTGGATTTAAATTATGCATCATTAAAAAGGATGATTTAACGCAAGCTGAAGTAGAGATAATTGAACAATTAGCTGAAGAAGGTAAGGAAAGAGAGTTATATGGCCATATGGCTTTTGGTTATCATTTGGAGAATTGTTCACAGTTGATTATGATGCACAACTGTGCTGGTGGAACGCATTTTGAATACATCGTACCAAAAGCTCACTTGCCTAGAAGATAAATAATGAAAGGAATGATTGCATTAGATATTGATGGGACAATAACGGTGCATACGTGCAAAATCGATCCCGAAGTCGTTTCTTGTTTTGATGATCTGCATTCCCAAGGTTTTACTTTCGTATTTCTAACAGGAAGAAACTTTGCTTATGCGCAATCTATTTTAAAAACATTCACTTTTCCTTACCTTCTTGCGACGGAAAATGGCGCTGCGCTTTTTTCAATGCCAGAAAAAAAATTATTAGAAACACACGAAATGCCTAAAAAAGACGTCGTTGAAGTGGCAATGCTTTTTGAAAAGCAGCACTTAGATCCGCTGCTTTATTCAGGAGAGAAACGAGGAGATTTTTGCTATTTTCGTCCACAGCAATTTCCGCCTCAAGAAAGAGAGTATTTGAAAAGGTTGCAAAAACTCACTCCATCGCCATGGGTTGAAGTCCAGAGCTTTAGTCAGATTGATCAAGACACGTTTCCTTTAATGAAAGGCATTGGCACAAAAGAGCAACTCGCCCCCATTTTTCAGACTTTGCAATCCATGCCATCATTGCATGTTAAACTGATTGAAAATCCTTTTAGAAGAGAGACGATGTGCTATCTTTTGATCACGCATGCAATGGCAAATAAGGGAAGCGCGTTAAATATAGCAAAAGTGCATGTAGAAAAAATGCACGATACATCTGTTTTTTGTATCGCTGCAGGAGATGATTTTAATGATCTAGAAATGCTCAAAAATGCTCAATTTGCCATCACGTTTGAAAATGCTCCACAAGAGCTAAAAAATATAGCACATTTAATTGCAAAACCTGCCAGCGAAAATGGAATCATTGAGGCTTTGCAGCAAGCAAGTCTTACATTAGCGTAGGAGAATCCTGGGAAATCGCCATTGCATGCAAACCATTATCCACATAGAGCGTCACACCCGTAATTGCAGAAGCCATGTCGCTTGCTAAAAAAGCCGCAGCAGAGCCAACTTCAGCGGCTTTAAGAGGTTTTTTTAAAGGCGCATTTTTTTCATAATACGCGCACATTTTTTCAATAAATCCAATTGCTTTGGCAGCTCTAGAGGCCAGAGGTCCTGCGCTAATTGTATTGATACGAATATTGAATTTTTTGCCCGCTTCAAATGCTAGCATGCGTGTATCACTTTCTAGCGCTGCTTTTGCAGAACTCATTCCGCCGCCATAACCTGGCACAATGCGCTCAGAAGCTAGATAGGTTAAAGATAAAAAAGATCCGTGTGCATTTGTGATAGGTCCAAAATGTTGGACGCATGAGACGAAAGAATAGGCGGATGCAGAAATGGCTGCAAGATAACCTTTTCTAGATGTTTCTAATAAAGGTAGTTTAACTTCTGGCCCATTGGCTAAAGAATGGATGAAGATGTCGATATTGCCAAAATCTTTTTTGACTTTTTTTGCCACTTCAGAAATCGTGTATCCATCCACACTTTGATAGCGCTTATTCATTTTGATCTCTTCAGGAACATCGTCTTGAGTATCGAAGGCTGCATCAAGTGCGTATATCTTCGAAAAGGTCAAAAGCTTCCCATTTTGTAATTTTCTTGATACATCGAACTTTCCATTCTCAAAATTTTTTTTAAAAATATTTAAAATAGGAGTCCACACACCTAGGATGATTTCAACTCCTTGCTCTGCAAGTGCTTTGGCAATTGCCCAGCCATAACCTTGGTCATCTCCAACACCTGCGATAAACGTTTTTTTCCCTTTTAAATCATGCATAAAAGCCTCATTCTATTTTTTTTCTATAGACAAAAATATAACAATTTGGCTTATAAAAAAGAAGGGGAATTTGTTACTGGCACTGCGCAATAAATTCTACTCATGGGAAGGCTGCAAGGAATAATCTACTTTGTATGACTCTTTGTCTAACTCTTACTGAGTTGGACAAAGAGTCATACTTTGTATCTCATCCCTTTCGCCCTTCCTCTAAATAGAATTTATTACGTAGTGCCAGTTAATCACCGGTGGGTGATTTAAAAAATATGTATACTGATGTTTTAAGCGTCAGTAGAAAAATGGAGGAATATGACAGAGTCTAAAGATTCAACCGATACATCATTCTGGCCGACACATCGACCAAGATTGCGCTCAGCAGAAGGATGGGACCGTAAAGTAAAAATTAGAAAACGTCTTTCAAAAGAAAACGTCAAAGAAAAAGAGCTAGAAAAGGTTCCGGTGCGTAGAATTAATACCAATGGTAACAATTAAATGTATAAATTGGATTCAAGATTTTCAACCTGAATAAAGTTTGGAAATCGCAGCTAACCACTAGGGGGCTGCTTAACCAGCCCCTTCAGATGGTTAGCAAGATTGAAAACGAGATCGTGCTGACGCTTAGGCGTCAGTCCTAATTGAAAAGATGAAGATGAATTTGTACAGTTAATTTTTACTATTGGTATAAACTATCATGATGGAAATTCAGGCAACCTATCTACATGACATGCGCATCGAATGTATCCGCCTGGATACAAAGGAGCGTATTTATACAGATGGGCCTCAAAGTATTCAAGGGCTCGATGAATATTTTTCACCAACAGATCTGTGTGTGCTCAGTTTAGCAACCTGTGTGCTAACAATGATGGGATTGAAAGCCAAAAAGCTTGGAGCCGATTTCAAAAAGACGCTTGTGAAAATGCAAAAAGAGATGACAAAAGATTTTAAGCGCATCGGCTTTATTGAACTGGAAATTTTTTGTCCTAATGAATTTTCAGAAGAAGAACAAAAAGCTCTGGAAGATGCAGCCTATACGTGCCCTGTGCACCATAGCTTGCATCCAGAAATTCGTATCAATATAGAATTTTATTGGGGCGTACATGGCTGATATTATTATTCAAGCAAGAGTGGGCTCAGAGCGTTTGAAAAATAAGCTTTTATTAAAAATCAAAGATCAGACGCTGTTAGACATTTTAATCAACCGATTAAAAAGGTGTAAAAAAGTAGAGCGTCTTATTCTTGCCATCCCTGATACAAAAGAAAATGATGTCTTAGAAAAGGCATGTAAAAAGCATGGCATCGATTGCTTTAGAGAAGATGAAAAGAATGTCTTAAAACGGTTTTATTTGGCTGCCCAGCATTTTAGTAGTGAAATTATTGTACGCATCACATCAGACTGTCCTTTGATGGATCCAGAACTTGTCGATGTGATGATCGAAACTTTTGAAAAAAGCACGTGCGATTATGTCACAACAAATCAAAAACGCTGTTTGCCAAGAGGATTTGATGTAGAGGTTTTTTCATTTAAAGCACTTGAAAAAGCATTTTTTATGACACAAGACCCTGTGCATTTAGAACACGTCACGCTTTTTTTTAAAACATCTGAGGAATTTTCAACAAGAGTGGTTCAACATCCTTTTGTCAATGCACATTTCAGGTTGACGCTTGATACAAAAGAAGATTTTGCGCTCTTAAAAATCCTTTTAGAAGAGTTAGATCCTGCATTTTCTATGCTTGATGTGTTTGATTTTTTAGAAAAAAATCCCCATATTGCTATACTTAATAAACACATCAAACAAAAGCTGGTATAGTGATCGATTTTGAGTGCGTCTTTTCAACGAGAGAACATGCAAAAATTCTCTACAATTGGAAGCAACATCCTTCTATAAGACTTGTTTCGAAAGATTCTTCTAAAAAGACATTTGATGCGTTTTTTGCAGAAGATTTTTTGCTCAAATTTGTCACAAGTCTTTATAATTTTTCTTATTTTGTTGCATTAAAGGGAAAAAAAATAGGGTGTGTGCGCATGCATCCTGTGGATTCGAAGATTCTAGAAGTCTCTTTGTTTTTAGACCCTGAATTTCAAAATAAAGGATGGGGGATAAAAGCTTTAAAAAAGGCCATTGAGTTTGCAAAAGGTCTTGGTTTTCGGACTTTAAGAGTAGAAATCAAGCAAGAAAACACAAGATCTAAAAAATTCTTTCAAAAATTGGGATTTAAATACCAAAAGACTTTTCAGGGTTTAGAGATGTTTCATTTGGATCTATTTGGGCAATTTAAACGCACCTACATCATTGCAGAGGCGGGCAGTAATTGGATGGTGGAGGGAAAAGATCATAAAGAAATAGCAAAACAGATGATTTTTGCTGCAAAAGACGCTGGATGTGATGCGATCAAGTTTCAAACTTTTAGAAAAGACAAGCTTTATGCCAAAGGAGTATCCAATGCCAAGTATTTGAAAAAACGAGGCATTAATGAAACGATGGAAACGCTGTTTGAAAAATTTGAAATGCCTTTAGGGATGGTTGAATGGCTCTATTTAGAAACGCAAAAAGTGGGACTTGATTTTTTATCTTCTGTATTTTCTAGACCAGATTTTATTGCTGTCGATCCTTTTGTCAAGATGCATAAAATTGCCTCTTATGAACTGTGTCACCTCGAGCTTTTAGAATGTGTAGCACAAACAAAAAAAACGTGTCTTTTATCCACAGGGGCGGCATCGATGCAAGATATTTTGTGGGCTAAATCTAGGCTCAGCGATAATGAAGTGATTTTGATGCAGTGCACAGCTCACTACCCAACGCCAATAGAAGATTTAAACTTAAATACCCTGCTTCAAATGAAAAGTACATTTAAAACACCCGTGGGTCTTTCTGATCATTCAATGGATCTTTTAGCTCCTTCAATTGCAGTGAGCCTTGGAGCTAGTGTGATAGAAAAACATTTTACCCTGTCTAGGCAATATGCAGGGCCAGATCATTTTTTTGCTCTAGAACCCGATGAACTTAAGACCATGTGTTTAAATATTCGAAAAGCAGAAAAAATGGGTAAAAATTTCTCAAAAAAAGTCGAAAATGTAGAAAAAGAGCTCTTTTACTTTGCAAAAAGGCGCTTGCATACAACAAGATATGTCAAGAAGGGAGAAGCATTTGTCTACAAAAAAAACTTTGATATATTAAGATCTGGTGACAAAAAAGCAGGACTTGAGCCAAAATACCTACAACTTGTAAATGGTAAAATAGCCCAGTGTGATCTCGATGAGGGAGAAGGCATTGAGCAAAAGGATGTGAATGCAGCTGCAAGCACTTTTTTTTGATTTAGATGGGACCATTGCAAATAGCATGCCCTATCTGTATCAAAGCTATCAAAAGGTCTTAAAACCTTATGAGATTTCAGTAGAAAAAAAAGATTTTTTTCATCTTTTGACGCTGTCATTTGAAGACATGCTTGCATATTTTTCAAAAAAGCATGTTAACATCGATCCAAAAAAGATTGTTTTAGACTATTTTGATGAGGTTCATTTGGGATATCTGGATGCAGTAGATGTTTATGAAGGCGCCAAAGAGTTTATTGAAAAAGCTACCAAAAATCACAAGCTTTTTCTTGTAACGAATGCAGATGATCAATTGGCAAGCAGCTTTTTAAAAAAACATGGAATGTTAGAGGCTTTTGATGGGGTCATTACGTCAAGTGAACCCAGATTTGCGAAACCTCATCCCTATCTTTACCACAAAGCCCTGCAGCAGTCTAAATGTAATTCTGATGAAGTCTGTGCGATTGAAGATTCAAAGGCGGGCATACTAGCTGCGCATTTAGCAAACATTCCGTTGATTTTCATTGATCATCATCAGATGGATATAGAAAAAAAAATAAAACAGATATTTTTTCAAAATTTTAAAAATTGGCAAGAGGCTCTACAATGGCTACACTTACAGACCAAGAAATTAAGATAATTCCTATTTTTTCGGATTTTAAAATTGAATCGACCAATTCACCTAAGAAAAACGGGCAATTTGTTATCTCCGAATATTCAGAAAAAAGTATGCACGGTTCATTTCTTCCTTATGAAGAAGCTAAGCACTATAAAAGGGCCGCTGTCAGTGGTATTGTTATTGCAAAAGATGGAATTTTAATTGCAAGGAGATCTGAAACAGTGGATCAATATCCCGATTTTTTTGAATGCGCACCGTCAGGGGGATTGTGCCAAGAGGATTTTGAAGCGCAGCTTTATCAAGAGTTAGAAGAAGAAGTGAGGTTTGGAATCAAGGATATCGAGCGCTCTTTTTTGCTTTTTTTAATTGAAGATGTAAAAGCAAATACAGTCGATATTTGTTCTTTAATTAAAATGCAGGAATTTTTTAAGCCGATTGTGAACAAGGAATATGTAGATGCGCAGTGGATCTATTTGGACGAACTGTCATCCTATTCTTATCAACATCGCCAAGAATTTGTTCCCACATCGCTTGTTTTGATTGAAAAAGCAAAAGAAATGCTCTAAGTAGGTGATTGATAAATGGATATATTTTTAAAAAAACTCCAACAAGTGGCTAAAAACAAAGAAGGCGGCGTGTTTGCTCTTTGTTGTGGATTTTCAGAAATGCCCTATCTCCTTGATCAAATGAAACCTCTTTTTGAAAATATTATCTTTACAACGGTCGAAAACCTGCAAAAAGAACTCATCCAGGAGCTGTTTTTTTCTTATAAGTTTATTGTTGTGCAAGAGGTCTCTAAAGCCACAAAAGCACAAAAAGAGAGTCTCATTGATCTTCAACCAGAGGGTCAATGTGTGTTATTATGTTTTGAAGATGCACTTTTAGCAATGGATAAAAAGATTTTAAAACACGCAACGGTGTTGAATTTTTTTGGTGAAAAACCATGGGATCGCCATGGAAGATTTTTAAAAATTGCCAAATTGGCATTTCAAAAAGAAGGAAAAACAATTCGCCCAGATCTTTTAGAAAGGCTTACTAAAACATTTGAAGACTTAGCTATAGTGCTCAAGGAAATTGAGAAACTCATCTGTTTTGTGGGAGATCGAGAAGAAATTCAAGATCAGGATTTAGATGCTATTTTGTCTACGAATGATACACATAATGCATGGAAATTTAGTGCCTATTTTTTAGAGAAAAATCATGTTTTTTTGATGCGACTTGTTTTTGATCTTGCTCAAGATGAGCAAAGTTTGATTGGTTTAATTTACCAGATTCGTTATCAAATCACTCAATTATGCGAAATGAAATCGCATTTGCAAAAAGACAATCGTTTGGAGATTTTTCGTAAAAAATTCAACAATTTATCTCATCATCGAGCAAAAGGAATCATAGAAAATCTGCAACATTTCACACAACAAGAACTCGATGAGCGTTTAATTAAGCTTTTAGATTTTGAATTCTTTTTTAAAAATCACCCAAAAATACAAGATAAAACAACCCTAGCCTGCTTACTTATTGAAGGATGACATTATACTTATTACCTAATTTATTCACATTTGATCCAAAAAAAACACTCTATCTGCCACAGATTTTACAAGAGGTGATGGCCACTATAGATGGCTTGTTTTGTGAAAATGAAAAGGAAGGTAGAAGATATTTAAGCTATTTCAGAAATATTATCAAAAAACCTGTCAATCAATTGCCCATTGCACTTTTTAATAAAAATACACAAATCAAAGATCTGGATTTTTTGTTTGAGCCCTTGGTGCAAAAAGAACAATGGGGATATGTGACAGATTGTGGCATGTCTGTGATAGCAGATCCAGGATCATTACTTGTCAAAAAAGCTTATCACTATCAGATTCCAGTAGAAACCATACAAGGCCCTTGTTCAATAACCATGGCTTTGCAGTTATCAACATTTCCTGGGAATCGCTTTTCTTTTGTGGGCTATTTAGCAAAAGATCCAAAGACAAGAAGAGTAGAAATTAAAGAGTTAGAGAAAAGGTCTCAAAGAAACAAAGAGGTGATTATTTGTATCGAAACGCCTTTTCGAAATGCCTTTTTGTTACAAGATCTTTTAGATATCTTAGATGAAAGAACAATGCTTTGTGTGGCTATAGATCTTATGATGCCAACTCAAGAGGTGATTGTAAAAAAAGTCAAAGATTTTAAAAAAGTGCCTTTGGTTTTAAAAAAGCGTCCATGCCTTTTTCTTATTTGTGCTTGAGGCATATTTAAATATAAAAACCTTGAAATTATTCTCCTTTGCTTTTATCTGGAAGGTAATACCAATAATAAAATTAAATGCATAAATAGGATTTTAGATTTTCAATTAGAACGCAGTTTGGAAATCGATATAAACCAATTTTGGTTTATGAGGTTGAAAACAAAGTTTTAACTGACGCTTGGGCGTCAGTCCTAATTGAAAAGATAAAGATATATTTGTGAATTTAATTTTTATTATTGGTATATGGGGGGAGTGTCATGGCAAAGGTCAAGAGCGCAGCTGCTAAAAAAGAGCAAAAAAAATCCAAAACCGTTCAAAGAATAGTCGGGATACTGATTGCTTTTGTTCTCGTTTTTGGATCTGCATTTTTCATTTACGATCTTATGTTATTTGTCAAAACGGATAATGCGTATGTGCAAGCCAACTCAGCACTGCTTTCTTCGAGAGTAGATGGGTATGTGGAAAAGGTTTTTATCACCGAATTTGATAAAGTAAAAAAAGGGCAAATGTTAACCGTTTTAGATCAAGAGGATTTTATTCAAGAGGTCAAACGATCCGAAAATGCGCTTAAGGTCAGTTTGGCGAATTTGGAAATGTCCCAATTTACTTTTGATCGGTTGAGTATTTTGTATCGAGATAAGATTATTTCAGAACAAGACTATGTACAGGCGAAATCTCAATATAAAGCAGCTTTAAGCCAGGTAGATGAAGCAAAAGCAGCTCTAGAATTAGCCAAGCTCAATCTTCGCTATACGCTGATTCACGCCCCATCTGATGGCCAAATTGCACGAAAATCTGTAGAACCTGGGATGAATGTGAGCAAGGGCCAAGCGTTATTTGGATTTGTAGAAGGCAATCAACGATGGGTAGTGGCAAATATTAAAGAAACCAACCTTTATAAATTGCGTCTTGGAATGCAGGTCAAAGTTTATGTGGATGCTTTGGATGGAAAAAAGTTTATGGGAGTCATTAGCGAAATCGCTTCTGCAACAGGATCTACATTCACCCTTTTGCCTCCTGATAATTCAACGGGGAATTTTGTTAAAGTGATACAATTTGTCCCTGTGCGCATAGAATTGCAAAATCTCACACAAAATGAGTGTGATGCTCTGCAAGCGGGTCTTTCTTGTACGGTAAAAATTAATTACAGGCAATGAATATTCAAAGATTTTTAATTGTCATTAGTACGGTATTAGCTGCAAGTATTCAAGTGATCGATGGCACCATTGTGAACGTGGCGATTCCTACCATGATGAGCAATTTAGGGATTGATTTAAACAGTATCACCTGGGTGTCATCTTCGTATTTAATTGCGCACGTGGTGATTTTACCTATCATTGGTTGGCTTAGCCAAACCCTGGGAAGAAAGAAGTATTTGCTCTACTGTATTTTAGTTTTTATCCTTGCATCTGTAGGATGTGGTTTTTCTCCAAATTTATGGGTGCTTGTTTTTTTCCGTATTATTCAAGGATTTGCAGGGGGAGCTTTGATGCCCATTTCATTGAGCCTGCTTTTTGAAGCATTCCCTGAAAATCAAAAGGCAAAAGCCGCGGCCATTTTTGGTGTGTGTGTGATGATTTCTCCTGCGTTTGGACCTTTGATGGGAGGCTATCTTACAGAATATTTTGGTTGGCCTTATATCTTTTTTGTGAATGTACCCATCGGTCTTTTAGCGATTTTAATAGGGATTATTGGAATTCCAGAAGAAAAAGGTCAAAGTTTTGAGAAAATCGACTATTGGGGCCTTTGTTTTTTATTTGTAGGACTTGGATTTTTCCAATTTGCGATTGAAAGGGGAGAAACAATGGAGTGGTTTTCTTCAAATTGGATCGCTTTTTCTTTTTTGATGGCAGCTATTTTTATCCCCGCCTTTATTTTTAGGTGTTTGAATGCAGAAAAACCTCTGCTTGATCTGAGTTTGTTAAAAAGCGCAAGAATGAACATTAGTTGTATGGTGAACCTTTTGGTAGGCTACATTTTATATGGAGTGAGTTTTTTAATTCCCGTGTATGCTCAAAGGGTTTGGGATTTAAGTACGGTTCAAATAGGATGGATTTTTGTCCCGAGTGCTTTGATAACAAGTCTTTTTATGCCTCTTGTCTCATATTCTACAAAAGCGTTTAGACCTTCTCTGGTTATGGCATTTGGCATGTTTTTAAGTGCTGTTGGATTTTATTATTTTTCTCAAATCAACAATGTTTCTTCTCATTTTAGCCCTTATCTTCCTGCAACCCTTTCGCGACTTGGATTTGCATTTAGCCTTATACCAGCAACGCTTGTGGCAATGGAGGGTTTTAAGGGAAGACAATCTACAGAAGTGTCGGCTTTGCTTAATTTTTCTAGGCAACTGGGGGGCTCTGTCTCTTTTGCAATCATTGCCACACTGCTTACAAATTTTCAAAAGAGATTTTATGGGATTTTGAAAGCAGATATTTCTTCACTTAACTATCCCGTACAACAAATGCAAGCTAGTTTACAAGAAAAATTGACACAAAGCATGCCTCTTGAAACGGGGGAGGGTACATATATCCAAATGGCTGGCAAAGTATTGCAAGAAAAAGTCTATCTTCAATCCTTTGTGTTGAGTTATGACCGTATTATGTGGATTTCAATGTTTGTGACTTTATTTGCGGTCGTATTGATGTTGTGCGTATCTTTTATATTCAAAAGAAAAAAAGCAAAATAGATCTCTCTATTTTGCTTCTTTTACTTTTTTACAACACAAATTGCTTAATTGCCACCTTTACTTCGGTTTTGTTCTTTAGCAAAATTAGAATGTTGTATTTTAGCAAGAAGATTAGAAGTATTTTGGTTTTCATATCTTCTTTCTTCAATTCCAAAAAGAGCAGTTGATATTTTATAAACAGTCTCTTCTCTATCTGACATATTGTTTTCTTCAGTAGCAAAAGGGAATAAACTTACGTTTAAACTTGAGACTTGATCGATAGCCA
This sequence comes from Chlamydiota bacterium, assembly GCA_011064725.1. Classification (NCBI taxonomy): domain Bacteria; kingdom Pseudomonadati; phylum Chlamydiota; species Chlamydiota bacterium. Next base: position 26,029 of record JAAKFQ010000002.1, read on the forward strand.
TTTTGGCCTCCTTATTGTTAATTTTCACACACTTTGTTCATTTAATGTAAGTGAACTGACCAATTATAAAAAATAAAGTAGGTTTTTGCAATAGGTTTCTTTGAATTAATGAAATCTTAACAAAAAACAAGACTAAAACAGTTGATATTCAGCGTTTAGAATTTCTTTTGGAAGCGCTGTTTGCATCGCGCTGATTAAATTTTTCTGAGAAAGAATTAAGATTTTAAGTTGATCCAAACAAAGGGAGATTTGTTGAAACATACGAGATACATTTTCTTTTGTTAAAAGGTTTCCAAATTCACAATCAAAAATGTGCAATTTTCTTCTCGCTAAATTTTCAGCTTCAGTATACACACTGAGGTCAATTTCTGAAATTTTTTGCTCTTGTCTCAAATTCGCTTCTTCTTGGGTAAGAGGTTTAAAAGTAGGCATGTAGGGATTTAGCAGATCTGTTCTATAATTATCTGCACCAAAGATGTGATGAGCGATAGGGCAAGATTGAGATCCATCGAGTGAAAAGATGTGTTCATTTTTGAATTGAGATTCAATTAAATAGGTGCTTGTGTGATTAACGCGTTCTAAAGCGGGATTGAGCAGAGCGACTTTTGTAATTCCATCATAAGAAACGATCAAAGCTTTTTGATGCGCTCCACTTCCGGAAGTAATGACAAGTTGCATACCTGCATAGACATTATCTAATGTCGAAGCATTGTGATCTAACACGATTTCTGCCTGGTTTCCACCGGTGATTTTTCCAAAAAGGGATAGAGGTAAAATATCTTCTTTGAATGAAAAGGGATCTTTAAAAGGAAGTTCTAAAAAACCATCTCTTTGAAATCCCGTATATAAATTGATGGGATGAATGTTCAATCTGAGTTGTTTTGCTATCTTTTGCACATTTAAAGGGACCATATTTAAAAAAAGAGGCTTGGAATCAAGATTAGCTTTGGGTAAGTAGGTTCCTGAAAAACCATCAAAAAGTTCTGCAAGTTGAATTTGAATGTCTGTGAATTTGCGTGTATTTTCATCATCAAATTGCAGATTATTTTTTTCATAAAGTGTGAGTTCAAAGAGAGAAGTAAAAAGCTCATTGGCTTCGATAAGATAACGCATTTGAGCATTCACAAAGCGATAAGCTAGGTTTAAGTCTTGTTCTTGCATAACATGAGATATAACAAAGCTTAGCATTTTAGAAAAGATTTAGTATATGAGCTCCAGGAACAAATTTTTTTTTAAAAGGCTATTTTTTGACAATCTTTCGTTTTTAAGGTACACTGAGGGTTAAAAAAAAATTAAAGGAGTGAGTGATGAATACAATTTATATTGCGGGACACCTTGGAGCTGATCCTGAAACAAGATTTACAGCTAATGGCCAAAAAGTCACAACATTGAGAGTTGCTACACGTTCACGTCGTAGTGGCAAAGATGAAACCATTTGGTGGAGAGTGACTGTTTGGGGAGATCAATATGATAAAATGATCACCTATCTTAAAAAAGGAAGTCCTTTGATGGTCTTTGGTGATATGCACAAACCAGAAATCTACACAGATAAAAATGGAAATCCACAAGTCAGCCTTTCTTTAACAGCCCTGCAGCTTAGCTTTAGTCCTTTTGGACGCTCAGAACAAAAGGAAGACAACGAGCCTTCTAAGGATAAAAAAGAAGAAGAAGCCTTTGCCTCTCTTGCTTCTGTTGTTGAAGGAACGGAAGAAAAAAGCGAAGAATCCGATGATGATTTACCCTTTTAAAGGAGGTTGAATGCTATTTTTTACACAAGAGAATACACGTTCTAGAAAACCTGCAGATGCGCTTGTCATTCCCTTTTGGCAAACAAAAGATGAAAAGATTGAATGCGCGCACAAGATAGATTCTAAGCTTTTACAACGTTATTTAACACTTGAAGATTTTAAAGCAAAAAAAGGACAAATACACGTTGTATTTGTCGATGACATTGTTGAAAAACGTGCTATTTTAGTAGGACTTGGAAAACAAGAAGAATGTGATAGTGAAGCATTAAGAATGAGCTATTCCAAAGTCATATTATCGGCGATTTCTAAAAAACATATCTACCTTAACGTGTTATTTCCCAAATGCAAGAAATGCAAGCCGCAAACAGTGATTCCAGCGTGCATTGAGGGAATGATGCTTGCAAATTATTTATTTGAATATAAAAAGCCATCTAAGGATAAAAAACTTGTACAAAAATTGTTTCTACTTGGCATTTCAAAATCCTATTTAACCAAAGCAAAAGAGATTGCGAAACTATCAGAAAGTGTTTGTTTTGCACGTGATTTAGTCAATTCAAATGCTGAAGTAGTCAATTCAGACTATTTAGCCAAGGTTGCCAAAGATTTAGGAAAACTTCCCAAAGTGAAAACCACCATTTTAGAAAAGGCCCAAATCAAAAAAGAAAATATGGGGCTTTTTTTAGCGGTGAACCAAGGATCTAAATTTCCTCCCTATTTATTGATTGTGGAATACAAGGGAAATCCAAAATCTAAGGATGTTACGGTGTTGGTTGGTAAGGGAGTCACTTATGATACAGGGGGACTTAGCATTAAAACTTCAACAGGCATGGTCGAGATGAAATTGGACATGTCAGGAGCCGCTAGCGTTCTTGGAACGATTAGAGCGCTGTGTCATTTAAAATCCAAACGTAATGTGATTGCTGTTGTTGCAACAACAGATAATGCGATTGGACCAAATAGTTATAGACCGGGCGACGTGTATACGGGCTGCAATGGTAAAACAGTGGAGGTGACCAATACGGATGCAGAAGGAAGACTCACACTTGCAGATGCCATTGCTTATAGTTGCAAAAAGCTCAATCCTACGCGCATTATTAATATTGCCACCTTAACAGGATCCATGGTGATTGCGCTAGGTGAATATATCGCAGGAGTGATGGGAAATGACGACAAGTTGATCCAAAAATTGCTCAATGCATCAAAAACAACCCATGAGCGCTTGTGGGCCTTGCCTCTACCTAGTGATTATCTAGAGGATCTCAAATCCGATATTGCGGATTTGAAAAATTCTGCTTCTCGCTGGGGGTCTGGCTTAAAAGCGGGTCTCTTTTTAAAAGAGTTTGTCGATCCTAAAGTAAAGTGGGCGCACATTGATATTGCAGGTCCAGCCTTCATTCCTAAGCGAATGGGGTATGTTCCAAAGGGTGGCACAGGGTTTGGTGTCCGTCTACTTGTTGAGTTGATTCAATCTCTATGAAGCACTGGATTGTAAAAGCACCTCAAAAACTGCACCATTTTTTAATCGATCAATTAGATATGTCATCTAGGCAGATCAAGCAGCACCTTGATTTAGGACTTTGCAAAGTTAATGATCGCATTGAAACTTTTGGCACAAGAAAACTCCACCCTAAAGACGAGGTGGTATTTAAACCATGCGAAATTAAGCTTCCTAAATTTGAGAAAACCCACATTCTTTTTGAAGATGATGCTCTTTTGGTTTATAACAAACCCCCTTATTTGGAATGCAGCAAAACGCATTTAGAGAAATTTTTCAAGCAACCTGTTTGGTTGGTCCACCGTTTAGATAAAGAGACCACGGGTGTTTTTATTTTGGCAAAGTCGAAAAAGGCACAAGAGGGTTTAGAAGAGCAGTTTAGAGAACGTCTTGTGGAAAAAGAGTATTTAGCTCTTGTAGAAGGAGCATTTGAAAAAACTATAACTGTCAAAAATCGATTAGGTGTGATCAAAAAGGGGGGAATAAAAAGAGGTATTGTGAAAAATGGATCTCTAGCAATCACACATTTTATTCCCAAAAAGATAGGGGAGACAACTTCCCTTGTGACTTGTATTCCAGTGACAGGAAAAACACACCAAATTCGCGTGCATTTAAGTGGTCTAAAACATCCTGTTGTAGGGGATGTCTTATATGGATCTAAAATTTTGTATCCGCGCTATTTACTGCACTGCTATCAAATGACATTTGAGCATCCAACAACAAAAGAGCGTATGCAGATCACGCAGCCTACAAGGTTTGCGATTGCGTAAGGGCATTTTCAAATTCAAAAGCCTGGAAAATATCCTCACTCTTAAGATCTTTCATGCAACCACCAGTTGTACATGAGCGCATTTTGGGGCATTGCTTTTTAAAAGTGATGTGATAAGGACATCTACCCTGAATGCTTTGATGAAACGGACCTTTTGGTGCGTAGTAATTGGCGCTTGTGGATCCAAAAATAGATAGAGTTTTGATATTGGCTGTAGCTGCCATGTGTAAAGAAATGCTATCCATTGCAATCACAAAATCTACTTGTTGCATCAAATAATGCAGTGTTGTGAGCAAGTAGCGTTCAATGACAAAAGTGTTGGGGTGCACAGCAAGATCGCAAGCTTGTTTTTTTTCTTTTTCATTTCCCCAACTAATGAAGAAAAAACAAGGTGTTTGATGGTGCATTTTTTCCATCAATTCTAAGAGAGTGTCATTAGATAGACGTTTGTTTTCCCATGCACTTTGAGGACAGATCAATACCTTTTTTTTCTCAGCAAGATCAAGCTTTTCAAACAACATATCTATTTTTTGTTTTTCTTGATCTTCGATTTCGAAATAAAGAGGATGATCTGTAATGTTTTTGGGCATTCTTTTTTGAAAATAGTGATAGATCATTCCCACATAATCACATCGAATGTTTAAATAAGGAGGATCAAATTTGATTTTTGTTACAAGCTTATTAGGCCATTCTCTTGGATTTTTAAATCCCAATTTTTTCTTTGCTTTTGCAAAAAATGTCACAATTGCGGATTTTACATTGCCTTGCAGATCGAAGACCACGTCATATTTATTTTTTCGAAGAGCTTTAAAAACAGAAAAGACCTCTTTTCTAGATTTTAACCAACCCTTTTTCCATTTTTTTGTATCGATGACAAAAACATTGTGAATCTCTTTATGATGTAAAACAACTTCACAAAAAGGTTTTTCAATCACCCAATCAATTTCGCAACCTTTTGAAAGTATTTTCAAGTGCTCTAAAATGCAGAGCGCTTGTAAAATATCACCTCGCGATGAGGCTTTGACGATCAAAATTCTTAAAGGTCTTGACAGATTTTTCAATCCAACCTCCTCCAATCACATATTCGCCTTGATAAAACACAGCGGCCTGTCCTTCGGTGACAGCCATCTGAGGCACTTCAAATTGTACAAGGGCTTGATCATTTTGTAAAACAGAAATTGTACCAACAGCTTCTTTTCCTCTTGAACGTACTTTAATCGAGCATTCAATAGTGTCTCTTTCACTCACTTGATAGATCCAATTGACATTTGTAATGACGCAGCCTTCAAAAAAACATTCTTCTTTAGATCCTAAAAAAATGGTATTTGTTTTGGCATCGATTTTAGTCACATAGAGAGGTTCATTAGAAAAGACGCCAAGGCCTCTTCTTTGTCCGATGGTCACAGTATGAATGCCAAGATGGTGACCGATCACACTTCCATCCCACATTTTAACAGGTCCATTTCTTGGCAGTGCATGTTCAAAGTGACGTTGTAAAAAACCCACATAGTTTTGATCTGGAACAAAACAGATATCTTGAGATTCTGGCTTATTGTGTGTAATGAGATTGTACTCTTTGGCCAATTGACGAATATCTTGTTTAGAATAAGAGCCCAGAGGAAAAAGTGTTTGAGATAGTTGCTGTTGGGTCATAGAGAATAAAAAATAGGATTGGTCTTTTGTGTTATCTTTTCCACGTAGGAGCAAATAACGATCTGTTTTAGCGTCATATTCAATACGTGCATAGTGTCCTGTGCACACTTTTTGAGCACCTATCTCTTTTGCTTTGTCATATAAAGCTTTGAACTTGAGTTTTTCATTGCACAAAATGCAAGGAGATGGGGTTCTTCCGACAGAATATTCTTTGGCAAACACTTCGACGACTTCTTTCCAAAATTCTTTCTCAAAATTGATGGCGTAAAAGGGGATATTGAATGTGCTTGCCACAAGGCGTGCATCTTCAACAGATTCTTGTCCACAGCATGTTTTTGTAGAACATGCCGCTTTTTCAATCTCTTCGCCTTTATAAAGACGCATGGTCATGCCAACACAATCGTAGCCACAATCAAGCATCATCTTGACCGCAACAGACGAATCGACCCCTCCTGACATAGCAATCACAACTTTCATAGAATTACATGAATGGTAAAAGTTATATTAAAAACTGACTTAACTATATTTTTAGCCATAATGTCAGTTTAAAAAAGGAGAGACACTGTAACCCATTACTTGTGCTCTTAAGGCTGCTATCTTCCGATCCTGACCTAGTTCAAGCGGCAATGTCTACAGGCTCCCCAAAATTCCTCTTATTCTACATCTTTTTGGTTATTTTTTGAAGGGCTTTTGAAAGTTCTATTTCACACTCGAGGCCATTCTCTTCGGCCATTTCCACTAAATCGATCAATCGATTGGACAATTCTTCAGCTGTCAATTCATTTTTATGTGGAATTTTGCCCTTTTTGTAATTGATTTTTTTAATCACCTTTTGCGCTTTTGCCAAAGCACCTAGCGTTTTAGGAATACCTTCTAAAAGTGAAGAGCGTTTTTTTTCTTGTTTTTTGATTTCTTCCCATCGTTTAGCCAAATCACTTTCCGATTTAAATACTTCTCCTTTAAATACATGAGGGTGGCGGCGGATGAGTTTTTCTGTGCCTTGTTCAATCACATTTTCCAATTTGAAAGAGGTTTCTTTTTGTGCAACAAGGCTCAAAAAGCAGCTTAAAAAAAAGATGTCAGCCAGTTCTTCTTTGATATGCTCTTCATCACCATTGTCAATTGCCTCAATAAGTTCATGTGCTTCTTCTAAAAGATCACCTCGTAGCGTTTGCAGCGTTTGTTTCTGGTCCCAAGGACATCCTTTGGGCCCTAGGAGCGTTTCCATGGTATGAATCAACTTTTCAAAAGAAGAGAGTAATTTTTGCATAAGAGCAGTGTATCAAAAAAATGATTAAACTTGGGTTTTTTCTTGGAAAAGGGTGTGGAGGTTTTCTTCAATTTTAGCAAGATTTTCTAATGAGGGACTTTTTTCGATAAAGATGCGAAACCAAAGCTCTAAAATAATGAGATTCCAAATTTTTGGGATATGTTCTGCCTTGGCGACTTCTAAATTGTTGATGAGCCGTCTATCGATAATGTCCAAATCAAATAAGACGCCCTCCATTAAGATTGTTTTGGCCTCTTCTTGCATTTTGGGGGTGAAAGATTGTTCAAGATGCTCTTGTGTGGTAAGAAAATGGGTGATAAGCTCTTTGGTATCGCAGTGCTCTGTGTTTTTTTCTTTGTGCCTGTTTGCAAAAGCAAAAAGTGTGTTTTGATACGTATAGATTCTTTCGATGTGGCTTTTTGTGAGTCCGTATTCACTTTGATATTTGATTAAATAGCAGCTTAAATCAAAGGTCTTTTCTAGAGCTTTAGAGCTGTATTCCAGTTCATCGGTTGTAAAAAAGCAGTAGGGAGAATTTTCAAAATCTAAAAGCATATGCCCTCGATGGCGTTGCTTTAAAAACCATAGAGAAAACCAGGAGAATAGTTTGGATTTGGGCAAAGGTTTTTTAAGTTTTGGCAAGTGTTTTATCGATGGAAGTTCTATCGGCTGTTTGACAAAGTCTACGGAGGGTTTCAGACGCAGAACATCTGAAAAAAAGAGAATGCTGATAGGATGTTCTAAAAAATAGATTTCTTCTAAAAGCGTTTTCCACGACAGTTTCGATGGTGAAGATAAAGAGGGGATTTTTTGCGTGGTGTAACGACTTTCTTTATGATCGATGGGCATTAGACTGATGCGTCTTTTTCCTTGGTAAGTTAATAAATAGCCCGGTAACAATTCATTCACATTTTGGATAGGGGTGTAGGGTGAGGGAATAAAACCTAAATGCAAATAAGCCTTGATGGCGAAAGGATCGATTTTTTTGGCAATCGATTGGCATGAACAAAGAGCTTTTAAGGTATTTGAGAATAAAAAATCTTTTTTTTCAGACCAATAAAAAGGCATTAAACACTGCTTTGAACGCATAAAATATTGCGTTTTTAATTTTCTATCAAAGAACAGAAAAAAGAAATCGCCTTCAAGAGAATTAAACCCTTGCTCTTTTTTAGTTTTGTATAGCTCTAAAAATGCATCGAAAGAAACGTTAAGTGTTCCTTTTAAAATGAGTGTATAATTTTCATCGGAACTTTCGAAAGAGGCGCAATCTTCAAAATAAAAAAGGCAATCACCCAGCAAAAAAGGGGCCTTTTCTGTGGGCCCCATTTGTAAAAATTGCGAATGTTTGTCCTTGACGCTAGAAATGACACCAACGATTTTACACATATTAATCTTGAACTTGTAATTCGATCGTCTCTTCCTTTACGATGGATTGAATACGATCGATTTTTTCAATTCTAGTCTCTGGGAAAAAGTGGTTTAAAATCTTGTGCGCTTTGGTGCCAAGTTTTGCCATTTCATTGGCAGAAAACACACAAAGCCCCACACCTGTTCCTCTGCCAAATCCAACGATATGGAGGGTGTTTTTTCCAATATCATGGATAAAAAAATCAGAACTCAACAAAGTCTCCTTGCCGTACAATTTTTGCAATGTGAGGAAATCGAGATCTTTGAATTCAGTTTCTGAAGAAATACGTAACCCATAGACCTTTTGAGATTGAGGATCGACAAAAGGTTTGATTTGGGAAATTTGATCCAATCCTGTTTCTTGTTTCAACACATCTAGATCTAATATAGCTTCCCATTTAGATTGCTCTCTTGCTTGTTTAGCATAGACAGATTCGACAGATTTTGAGAGGTCTTTTGTATCTTTTCGATAAATCAAATGATAGGGAATGGTAGAACCTGCGCAGTTTTCGCTAAAATCCGTACAAAAACCAAAGACCACATCACCTTTTGTACTTTGCATCACCAAAGATTTTGTGCTTAAAACAGCCTCTTCAATCCCCATTTTTTGATAGGTGACAGCATGCCCTTTATAGCTTACGTCTTTTGCATCCACGTGAAATGTATCGCGTTGATGTTCCTCAATGGAATAAACAGCGTGCGTACGCATGGCAATGGCAAGTGCGCACATCGCTTCAAATTCTAGAGGCTGCCTCTGTCTATCTGACAAGATAGATGAGACATATTCTTCAATACTGACAGCATTCACAACGGTGAGCTTATCCAAATACCCAAACACAAGCACAGCACCTTTGTATTGAATCCCATTGACAAGCACATAACTTTGAGAATTTTTGGGCAAAAAAGCCAAATGCATCACATTGAAAAATTTCTTACCCCAATATAAACCACTTTTATCAAGATACATCCAAAATCTCTTTGAATGGTTGGCGGTCTCTAAGTTTTTTTCTGCCTTTAGATCGTAAAGATCTACGCAGCCCCTCGTTTCGACAAGCACACCACTTAAGTCTTTTTCCAAAAGGACTTTGACAACTTTATGTGAGTGATTTGCAAAACCAAAGGAAAATGCAAAGACACACAATAACAAGATTCTCATTTCTTAACTCCTAAAGTTTAGAGGATTTTTTACATGTTTTTTTGCACGGTCTGTCGCTACTCGCCCTCTCGGAGTTCTTTCAATCAAACCTTGCAGAATTAAATAAGGCTCATAGACTTCTTCTAGTGTTGAAGGTTCTTCTCCAACAGCAATGGCAAGCGTTTGCAAGCCAATAGGTCCGCCTTTATAATTGTTGATCATGACATTCAATATACGATGGTCCATTTCATCCAAACCCGCATGATCGATTCCAATCATCTCCAGAGCATCTTCGGCAATCTTTTCTTCGATTTCATTAGTGCTTGTTTTTGTTTGTGCATAGTCTCTTACCCATTTGAGCAAATTGTTCGCAATGCGAGGCGTACCTCTTGCACGTTTGGCGATATATTGTGTCGTTTGTTTGTGCATTTTTAGCCCAAGTAACTTCCCAGATCTCAATACAATAGATTCTAGATCTTTTTGGGGATAATGATCAAGACGAAAAATTGATGAAAAACGCGAACGCATAGGTGCAGAAAGCGATCCAAAGCGTGTGGTTGCTCCAATTAGGGTAAAGGGATTTAAAGAAACTTGCACACTTCTTGCACTAGGGCCACTATCGATAATGATATCGAGTCTAAAACTTTCCATTGCAGCGTAGAGATATTCTTCGATGGTTTTATGCAAGCGATGAATTTCATCGATAAACAATACATCAGATTTTTTTAAACTTGTCAAAAGACCTGCCAAATCGCCAGCTTTTTCAAGAGTTGGCCCAGAAGTGATGATGAGATTGGAGTGCATTTCTTTAGAAATAAGATGAGACAGCGTGGTTTTTCCAAGTCCACATGGACCACAAAAAAGAAGATGACCGAGCGCTTCTTTTCTTTTTTTTGCCGCTTCCATAACCACATTCAATCGTGCTTTTATAGATTCTTGTCCGATGAAATCTTGGAGTTTTTCCGGCCGCAGGGGAGTCTCAAATTGAGGATCTTGAACATTGTAAGCAGATTCAATATAACGATTATTTTCCATAGCTTATTAGAGCGTAAGAAATATTGTTTTTTCTGACTATAAGAAAAAGATAGTCTGGTGAGAAAATCATGAAAAAGATATTCTGAGGCAAAATTTGAAAAAAATAAAAGGAGAGCAAATATGTCAGCAAGTCCAGATCATTGGATACGTGAAATGGCACTCGAGCACGGGATGATTGAACCATTTTCAGAAAATCAAACTCGCGATAAAGAAGGCAACAAGGTAGTGAGCTTTGGGCTTTCATCTTATGGGTATGATTTAAGAGTTTCTGACGAGTTTAAAATTTTTACAAACATCAATAATTCTATTGTGGATCCTAAAAATTTCAAAGAAGATTCTTTTGTAGATGTTAAGACCGATTGTTGCATTATTCCACCCAATTCTTTTGCTCTTGCACGTTCTATTGAATATTTCCGCATTCCTCGTGATGTGATTACCTTATGTGTGGGTAAATCCACCTATGCGAGATGTGGCATTATTGTGAATGTGACACCTTTTGAACCTGAATGGGAAGGGCATGTGACACTTGAAATTAGTAACACGACACCCCTTCCTGCAAAAATTTATGCCAATGAGGGACTTGCACAAGTGCTTTTTTTTCAAGTGGCAAAGGATCGTGTGTGTGAAACTTCTTATAAAGATAAGTCAGGCAAATACATGAAACAAATGGGAATTACTCCAGCGCTTGTGTAGCAGTGATTTAACTGATGCGTTGGAAAAAACTTTAGGTTTAAGTTAGAGTAAAAATAAAGGCTAAAAAATGCACCATCAAAAAAAGAGATTAAAGTGGCTGATCGATTCGTGGTGGGTCTTTATTTTTAGTGCTTTTTGTTTTTCTGTGTTTTTATATGTGCGCCATACACAAGTCAAGCAATTGGATCAGTTGGAAAATGTGGTCTTAAAACTTGAGACACAAAAAAATAAGGAACTTGAAAAGCAAGAAGAGTATCTACTTAAAATCCAATCGTTTAATGATCCAGCTTATGTGGAAATGGTATTGATCCAAACATTAGGGCTTGTTCCAAAAGATCAGATGAAAGTGGTGTATTGATGCTGTTTGGCATTCTATTAATCTGTCTCCTTTTTATTAGCGCTTTTTTTTCTGCCACAGAAATCTCGATGTTTTCTTTATCAAGACATGAAATAGATCTCTTTTCTCGTTCTTCAAAAAAGCGCCAAAATCTTGTGGCAAAGGTGATCTCCAGGCCTGGCGATTTGCTGGTTGTGCTTTTGATCATGAATATTTTTGCCAATATCTTGCTCCAAAACGTGATTGCAGAAACCTTTCCTCCCCAAAGTTCGTGGATATATACCATCCTTTTGCCGATTGTTTTGATGCTTTTCATTGGCGAGGTGATCCCTAAAGCCATTGCGCTTAATATTAACAAAAAAATCGCACAACTTACAGCTCCGATCATTTCAAAAATTGTCTTTTTTATGCGTCCTATTGCCAAACGTGCCGTGCATATCACCAATTTTATCTCCAATTTTATCTTTTTCTTTTTAAAAGAACAAAAAGAGATTACAGAACAAGAACTTGTCCACGCAATGGAACATTCCAAAGAAAAAGGCGTGTTAGAAAAAGAAGAAACAGAACTTTTGTTAGGATTTTTGGATTTGCAAAAAAGGCAAGTGAAACAAATCATGAATCCAAAAGAAGACATTTTATTTTATGACATTGGAGATCCACTAGATGAGCTCATCGACCTGTTTTCAAAAGAAAATTGTTCTCGTGTACCTGTGTGTAAAAATACACTAGATCAGATTCTTGGCATCATCGATTTAGAAAGCTATTTTTTAAATGAAGATAAACTCAAAAATCCAGTGGATTTACAAGCTTTTTTAAAGCCTGCCTATTTTGTTCCAGAAACGATGCTGGTCAAACATTTGATCGAAGATCAAATGATGAAAGAAAATGAAATTGCCATCATTGTGGATGAATATGGCCTATGCACAGGGCTTGTGACAGATGAAGATTTGTCTGAGGTGCTTGTGGGCGATATTTTAGATAAGCGCGATGAAAACAAACGCTTATTTACGATGCCTTCTAAAGATGTGATGATTGCGTCTGCAAAACTTGAGATTGAAGAGTTTGAAGAGGCGTTTGGCACAGAGATTGAAAAAGATCCCTCTGCTGTCACTATTGGTGGTTGGTTGTTAGAGCGCATTGGAAAATTGCCAAAAAACGGAGAAGAGTTTCGTTTTTCTAATCTACTTTTCCATGTATTGCAAGCCACGCCTTCACGTATTTTAAAACTTTACATTCGGAAATTGAAGAAAAAATGAAAGAAATATGGTTGTGGATCTCCCTTACGATCCTATGCATTGGGTTAGAAGCGTTTTTTACTATGAGCGAAATGTCATTTGTCTCTTTTGACCGTGTCCGTTTGCATTTTTTAGAAGCGCAAGGGCACAAAAGAGCTAAATTACTATTAAAACTTTTACAAAAACCGATCTACTTATTTGGCACCACACTCATTGGTGTGAGCTTTGCTCTGATCACAGGATCTGAATGTTCACGTCAATTGTACAGCGCGATAGGCCTTCCAGAGGGCCTCGCTCCCATTACACAAATTTTACTTGTTGTCATGTTTGCCGAACTCACGCCTCTTTTGGCTGCAAGGCGCCATTTTCAAAGTGTGGCATTTTTTTGCGTCCCGATTATTTCTTTTTTATCCAAAGTGTTTTATCCATTGCTTCTCATCATTGCTTTCGTTTCTAAAGGGCTCAATATGCTTCTTCGGGGAAAAAAAGAATCTTCCGAGCTGGTTTTAACACGCGAAGAGCTGCAAAATATTTTAGAGCGTGTCCATACCAAAAAAATGGTAGATATTGAAAGATTGGAAGGGGGATTGATTCAAAATATCTTCAAACTCAAACATAAACCTATGAGCACCATGATCACGCCTTTAGGCGAACTTCTGCTTGTTCCCAAGACTACACCCGTTAGTTCTGTTAAAACGCTCTTAAAGGCCAATTACATGCCCTACGTGCTTGTGTATGACCAAGTGCCTACCAAAATCACCAAGATTGTTTTTTCCAAAGAGCTCGTGCAAAAAAACCAGCAAGGGGAGATTGACCAACTTGGAAAACTTCCTTGGTTTGTGACACAAGATGTCAATGCACTTGAATTATTAAAACAACTTCGAAGCAACATGCGTGTTGTGGCGTGTATTTTAGATACACAAGCAAATGCCATTGGAACAGTACAAATAGAAGATATTTTCGAAGAATTATTCCCAAGAGCAAAACACAAAAAATCCAAATTAATGCGCGCTTATCAACTCACAGTTGATGCAGATCTCACAATCCAAGAATTCAATGAGCAATTTCATACCAATATTGAAGCCTCAGAAGAGATGACTTTGCAAGAGCTAATGCTTGACAAATTGGGTCATGTTCCTAAAGAAGGAGACACGATTATGCTAGAGCATTTAGAAATCAAAGTGCTCGACGCTAACGTCTTTTCTACAAAGACGTTGAGTGTGCGTTCTGTTTTGGAATAATATGAGTAGAATATTGGTATAAAATGTGAAATTTTTATATGATGGAAATTTCATGACACAGTTTAAATCGTTTGCACTTTCTGACATGGGGTTTTATCGAAAGAAAAATGAGGATGCGTTTGCCCTTATAGATGAGTGTGCGTTTTTTGTGCTTGCAGATGGCATTGGAGGGCATCCTTCAGGAGATGTGGCTGCAAAACAAGCGGTCAAAACACTATGCGAGCTCATCAAAGAAAAACATGTGCAATTTCTAAAAGAAAAGATCCATATTGAAAAAATCAAGCGGGCATTCAAAACGCTTATCCATCAAACCAACGAACACGTGTTTACTCTGTCACAATCCAAGCAACTTTTGTTAGGTATGGGCACGACTCTGGCATGTGCCTATTTTTTTGAAGAGTTTTTGGTCTATGCGCATGTGGGCGATTCTAGAATCTATCGCATAAGAGAAAATGAGTTAGAACAACTCACGCAAGATCATTCCTATGTGCAAGAACTTTTAGATCAAGGATTGATCTCAGAAACAGAGAGTAAAAAACATGTAAAACGCAATGTGATTACAAAAGCCATTGGAACCAAAATGCATGTACAACCCTCGATTCAACTGAGTGAATGCCAAGAAAAGGATATCTACTTATTGTGTTCTGATGGATTGCATGATGTATTAACAAATGGTCAAATGGAAGAGATTATTAATCGATCGGATGATCTTGAAATTGCAGCCAATTTGCTCATCAACGCGGCAAAAAGAAAGGGCAGTCGAGACAATATCACGGTTCTTTTTATTGAAAAACAGTAAGTCTTTGTGCTAAAATAACACCAATAGGTGAATAAATTATACAAATTGGGTTCAAGATTTTCAATCAGAATGATATTTGGAAAGCGCAGATAACCAGGATGGTTACCAAGCTTGAAAATAAGATTCTGATTGAAAAAATGGAGATGAATTTGTATAATCTATTCATTTATTGGTATACCCCCCATGGAACATATCTACCTAGATAACAATGCCACCACCTTAATTGATTCACGTGTAAAGGCTGTGCTCTTAGAAGTCTTGGAGATGGGCCCTTTAAATGCCTCGTCTGTGCACTTTTATGGCCAAATGGCCAAAACACGCTTGATCGAAGCAAGACGCCATATTGCCCAAATGCTAGATGTTCATCCTCAAGAAATTATTTTCACAAGTGGAGCGACAGAAGCTCTCAATGGTATTCTTTTAGGTTTTCGTGCTAAAACCATCTTAACTTCCACCATTGAACATTCTGCTGTCCATAAAACCTGCCAATATTTAGAAACGCTAGGGGTTGATGTTATCTACCTAAAACCTACAAGTGAGGGTAATATCGACCCAAAAGAGGTAGAAAAAGCGTTAGAAAAAGGTGTAGACCTTGCGGTATTTGGAGCGGCCAATTCTGAAACCGGTGTCTTGAATGACATTGAGTCCATTGCCAAGCTTTGTCAGGAGCATTCCACTTTTTGCTTTGTAGATGGCGCACAGCTAATGGGCAAAGAAAAGGTTATTATTTATCCAGGATGCGATGCGATCTGTTTTTCTGCACACAAGTTTCATGGACCTTGTGGCGTGGGTTTTTGTTATTTGAATAGAAAAGCGAAGCTAAAACCTTTTTTGATTGGGGGCGGTCAGGAGTATGCAAGGCGCTCTGGCACGCAAAGTTTGCCCCTTATTTGCGCATTGGAAAAAGCTGTTGATATTGCCCAAAGTGAGATCGAGAAAAACAAAAAACAGATGCAAAACTTAAGAGATCAATTAGAAGACTCCCTACTTTCAAATCCTTGCATTCAAAGAAATGGATCTAAGTTGCGTCTTTGTAACACAACAAATCTATTTTTTGATCATGTAGATGGAGAGGGATTATTATTTAATTTGGATATGGAGGGTGTGTGTGCGTCTTTGGGATCGGCATGTAGTAGTGGTGCTCTAGAACCTTCTCGTGTCTTGTTAGAAATGGGATATAATCAAGCGCGCGCGCTATCTTCTTTGCGTTTTTCTCTATCGCGATTTACAACAGAAGAAGAGATAAAAAAATCCGTTGGGGTGATTCAATCTCATATTTCAAAAATCTCATCAGTTAGCTAGAAATAATCCGAATAATGGAAATGGCATTGAATGCAACATGCAGGCCGAAAGGAGCAAAAATGGAGCGTTTTTTCTCGTATAAAAATCCCAAAAACCATCCTAGGACAAACAAAGAGACAATGAGTTCAATATTGTCATAGCTTTGTTTTGTGCTGAAATGAAAAAGAGCAAAAATCGCAGCCGAAAAGAGGATCGCAAGATGACGGTTGACAAATTTTTTCAAATAATTGAGTAAAAACCCTCTAAAAATTAGCTCTTCTAAAAAAGGAATGATGATTGCAAAAGACAGCGATGTGAGTATAAAAAGAAGGGGGAAATCCATTAAATTTTTTAGATGCAACACAGCGAGTTGTTCATGAAGATTATAGTCTGTAATCATGTGGACAAAAATTTGAATGATAAGCCCAATTAACGCGCTTAGAGGGAAAGCAACAAACCAACTAATCACACCAAAAATAAAGGATGTACTTTTGGCACCGTCTCCTAAGATTTGATGTGTCTTTTGAGGACCTAGCTTATAAAAGAAGAGTAAAAACAAAAGAACAATGCAAATATTAGAAAGAAGATAGAGGGTATCACCAAATGTCTGTGGATTAAAAAATTTGAAAAAAGGCAAAAACACAAAACCGAGCACAGTGCCTGTTAAAAAATAGATCACAAATCCAAGCAATACCTGCCAAAAGGAAAGTTCTACAACGATTTTGGGTTTTTCCAAATTGAAAAACCGCGAAAAAAAAGCGATCATCGAAGTAATGGCGCAAACCATCACTAAAAAGAGAACCAATTTAAATTGCTCTAAGACGAGCAAGACGTCATTATTCATTGTTGACTTTTTGCAACTAAAATGTACTCATGCACACGATGTGCTAAATCCAAAACAACTTTTCTATGTGCCAAAAATACAGGGGTTTTATAATACTCAACGCAGCCGATGCCATGTTGAAAATAGTCGGTATTTTTTTGTGCCACATCGATCAGTTGTTCTTTTTCCACAATTTCATGCAAAATCACTTTGGGTGTTACTGATCGAATATCGACAACCATCAAGCGCATCTTTAAATTCAAAACTTTTGCAATATCCGTTGAATTGGATGTTTGCACGCCTTTTTGTAAAAGTTCTGCTTCTTGATGATCGATCAATTCTAATTGCACCACAAATTCTGCTGGATGAAAACTGGTATGAAGAGTGTTTTTTTCAGATAACAGATCCGTATTGTTTAAATTAAAGATGCCATTTTCTGTTTGTTCAGCCCCGAGCACATAGAGTCCTGCCATTTGCAATAACTCGTTTTTCAAACTAGATTCTAATTCTTGTACGACATTCCATGGAAGATTAGGATTTGCATTGGATTTCATTGGTAAAAGGGCAATTGTGGGTTTTGCTCGCCCATCGTCAAAATACTTAGAAAAAGTGGCCTCTTCTTTTTTTTGGCATCCAAAGAACACCAAAACACTTAAAAAAATGGGAACTATTTTGCGCATAACAACCTCTTTTTTTATTTATTCCCTCGACTATATCAAAAAAAAATCAATTTGCAAAGAAAATCAAAATAAAATGTAACCCAATTGAAGCAATTGTGGCTTTTTGTGACTTTGTGATGTAGAAAAAAGTTACCAAGTGTAACTGTATGTGGAAAAAATTATTTTAAGTGTATTAAAAAAAATACGCATATGGTACTGTGCAAAAGAACATTAAATGTAGGAGAGCAGCATGTCACTAGAAAATGCGACAGAAAACTTAAAAGAATTTGGAAAAGAACTTGGTTTAGAGGGCTTAGAATTTGATGAAAATAACACCTGTATTTTAGGGATTGATGATGCCTTTTCTATGCACCTCACTTATGAACCCAATTCAGATCGACTCTACATTTATTCTCCTATTTTGGATGGTCTTCCCAAAGACAAAGACACACTTTTGAGGTTGTATGAAAAGCTTTTAGAAGGATCCATGCTAGGCGGACAGATGGCAGGTGGTGGTTGTGGAGTCGCTCCACAAGAAGAACTCATCTTACTTCACTGTGCTTTAGACATGTCCCATGCACCTCCACAAGCTCTTAGAGCCTTTGCACCTCTTTATGTAGAGACAGTGGAAAAGTGGAGAAAATGTACCACAGATCTTGTAGAAGGACGTACTCCTGAGATTGTCTCTCCGTTGGAGCAATACCGTCAGCAACAAGGCGGAGGAGGACCTGTGCAAGCTCCCAAACAAAAAGGCGAGGGCCAAGGACCTGGTCTTGGTAGTATCCGCGGTTAAAACCGATATTACACATTAAATGTAACTTATGAGAAGGCTGTAGAGAATAATCTATTGCGTCTTACTCTTTATCCAACTCAAATGAGAGTTGGATTTCATCGTAATACTTGTATCTTATCCTCTTCGCTCTTCCCCTAAGTAGATTTACTGTGTAACATCGGTTAAGACTGTTACTTAAGCATTAACTTCAAAAAGGCGTCTATTTTTTATTCATGCCCTTTGCATTTGCAGCTAGATTTTGAGTTGGGATTGAAGACCTTAAATCCTGTATTATTGAGCTCTTCAATATAGTCGATTTCAGATCCAAGTAGTTGTTTCACAAGGTTTTGCTTCACAAAAATTGAGATTCCGTTGGAATGAAACGTGCGATCGTTAAGAGTGGCTTTTTCTTCAAAATCCAGCACATATTGACGCTGGCAGCAACTAGATTCGACCTCTCCAAATCTCAGGCCAAACCCATCCTTGTTTTCTGATTTGCAAAAATCCTTAAATTTTTGCGCAGCTAGGGGCATGAGTGAAATCGTATCTAAGGGCCGTGAAATCTCATCATTTAAAGCTTTTAGGATCTCATCTAGTTGATCTTGTATCCCATGTCCAATAATGCCCGCTTCTAGCGTTTCTGTTGTAGCCACGTGACATCCTACACATTGGAGTCCAAATTGCATTAAAATGTGCGCTAGTTTTTCAGCTCTTTGTGGATAGCTTTCGAAAATATCCTCAATAATCATGGTTTTTTTAATCATAAACACCTCAGAATGTGACCTTTACATTGCCTTCTTTAATTTTACACTGACACGCTAAGCGCTCTTTTTCCATTTCTCCCAAAAAATCTTCTTCTTGCTGAGTAAATGCGCTTAAATTCTCCATTCCCTCTGTCACCTCGATAAGACAAGTTCCACAAATACCTTCAGTACAGCCAAAATTCAAGCCTGCTTCTTCGCACACCTCTTGAATTTCAGATCCATTCTCCAGTTCCACTTCTTCATCATTTATTGTGAGTCTTGCCATAAAAAAACCTCCAAATTTTTCCCATTTTACTTGGAAAGGGATTAATTTCAAATCTTTAGAAACGTTTTTGCCAGCAAACCTGCCTAAGGGTATAAAAACAAGTAGGGGCTAAAACCCCCAACAGAAGGATATATGTCAGAAGAAGACTTGCAAAAACTCAAGACTCACATAGCAACTCTAGAGAGCAAAATAGACCAATTAGAGTCTGAGCTTGCTTATCTCAACCAACTCTTACTCAAATTTGGCTTTCCCGAAGGCATTGATAGTCTGAAGCTTGCGATCGAAGAGCTTTTAGATGATGAAGATTTCCCCACGCCTCCGGAGCAGTCTTAAGTCTCTTAAAATCAATCAGTTATTATTATAGTTTTTCTATTAAATTTCTATTAAGTATTTATTAAGGTTAAAGTCTAACCCACTTATAATTAAAGATATATAAAATTAATCCTTCCAATATAGCACCCTAACCTATAGAAAACATTCAAAAAATATGTTATAATTAATACAAATAGTGATAAAAAGCATAAAAAATAAAACTAATAATAATAAATAGGAGAATAAAAATGTTCAATTTAACAACAAGATATGAATTTTATAAAAGCAATCTAAACGGCACTCATTTAAGCCAAACAGCTGAAGAAGGAGATTATGATGATGAGGTAAAAACCAGTTTTGGTGTCAAGGCTGGTGCGGTTGCTTTGGCATGTCTTAGCTTATTGCCACGCGGTGCAGTGCAAAACAAAGCTATGATCGGTATCATGGGGTGCTTTTTACCAAAACAGCCTAAAGCCGAAGCTGTCAAAACAGATAGTATTGGAAAAAGAATTTTTAGCTGGATCAGCGAAAAAGTATATGGAACTCCCGAACAGCAAACAGCAAAAGCTGAAGAAAAAGATGCTAAAAAGATGCATGCTGAAATCGAAAAGGCAAGAGCAGATTCACAAGCAGCAAAGACAAAAAAAATCAAAGAAGAAACCGCCGCAGAAAAAAGTGCAGCTGTCGCTGAAACCAAAGCGATGAAAACAGGTCGCCAAGCGCTTGAAAAAGAAATCGATAGATTTGTTAAAGAATTGGATTTTAAGCAATTTAAATCAATAGAAGAAATGGCTGAAGTAGCTAGGACTGTTTTCTATACTGAGGGAGCTGCGAACATAAGCTCAGCAATTACAAGTGAAATGAATGTGTTGAAAGAAGCAAGATTTTCTGGGAAATCTGTGAGTGACTTTATGACTGATAAAGAACTAGAGTTACATATCCTTGGAAAAGTTATTAATCAATATTATGGAATTGAAGATGGAAAAGCTGTCTATTTTATTTTACAAGCATATGTAAAAGCAAAATGTGACAAAAGTACAGATTTTCATATCGCGCTTTATGAACAAGTTGATGGAGACCATCCAGCAGAAAGTCGTGCAAAACAGGCTGTTGAAAGCGTAACAAAAACAGTTGAAAAAGAACTTGCACAATACATTTCTTCAGGTAAAGCAAAAGCAAAACTCAGTGCAATATTTGCAGATTTTGCAGTGGGTTCTCAACAACTATTAGATACAGGTAATTTTAGTAAAATAGCACATTCACAAAAAACACTAGACCATCCAGCACTTTTTGCATTAGCAACTCTTAAAGAAGCACAAAAAACAAGAGGAGAACTTCTTGATGGTTCTTTTGCAGATGTGATGACCGCATTAGATGCATTAAAAGGAGAAGCACGTGTACTACAAGCTGTTCATAATTTCGTTATTGCAGCAGATGAAGCATCGCAAGAGCTGCATGCAGCGCTAGATCCTAAGCTTCGAGCAGCAGGGACATTAGAAAGAGAATTTGGAAGTGTAGAAGATTTAAGACAATTACTAGAAATAGAAAAAGCGCTGAAAGCAGGAGTGAAAAAAAGCTTTTCTCAAGCAACAGGAACTCTTGAAGCTGTAACTACACAACAAAAACTCGTTCGACCTATTTACAATGCATTGTTTGGTACAGGCATTTTAATGCGTGCTAAAGGCTCAACTCGCCAAGCACAATTCGCAAGTTATTTTGACGAAGATGGTAAAGTAAAAAGTGCTCACGAACATGACTTTCTAAGAAGTAAGAAAGAGTTTGTTGCTGCACTTAAAGGAATAGAGGGCGTTAATTTTGATGCGCTAATTGCGGATGATGCTGATGCGCTAATTGCGGATGATGCTATAGATCATCTTAAATTACTATTGCTCGAGCTACGAGCTGAAGAAACTACTTCTACTAGAAAAGAAGAGATTATTTATGAAATTTTCGTTAGAGAAACCGTCAAAATGGCAGGAACGCCTGTAACTTTAGCAGAGTTGGTAGAGCAAAAAAAACAAGCAGTAGACCTGAGTGTACAAAATGCTAACAAAGCATTTAGAAATGCGCAAGAAGGAGTAGCATTTCATTCCAAAGAATGTGCATCAAAACAAAAAGAATATGATGCAGCAAAAGCAAAACTTCTCAAAGCTCAAGCAGCGTTCATAACTGCGAATGATGCTAGAGGTATAATAATTTCTGTAGAGAAATCATTAGAACAAAATCATAATGCACAAATAAGTGAAATTGCTGCAGGATATGCTCAACGATTAGTAGCTCTAGAAGAAACGGTAGAGGAAGCATCTGCAGAATGGCGTGAAGCTACAGATAGAGTCGTACTAGCAAGTGTTGAAGTAGATATGGCTGCAGAGGACGCAACCGATGCAGATCAAATTTCTACAGGATACCTAGCAACTGCAATTCTTAGAAGATCTGATGAAATTTACCAAGATGCTCAGCAATTTGCTGCACCGGAAGGAAAAATTGAATTCGATGTTCCAGCCGTTGTGGTTGAAGAAGAAATTGGTGCTGATGCGTTAGATGAAGAATAAGCATCAAGCGAATAGATGTTCTAGAATAAAAGCCGGCCTTTAGGTCGGCTTTTTTATTGCTAGAAAGAATTGAAATACATATACTAAGCTTATACCAGTAGTAAAAATTAAATGTGTAAATTGGATTCAAGATTTCCAATCGGAATGAAGTCAAGGGGGCTGTGCAAGCAGCCCCATATGAAATCGTAGCTAACCACTAGGGGACTGCTTAAACAGCCCCTTCAGATGGTTAGCAAGATTGAAAACGAAATTTTACTGACGCCTGAGCGTCAGTTCTGATTGGAAAGATGGAGATGAATTTGTACGGTTAATTTTTGCTATTGGTATTATTCGGAGCATAGCGCAGCTTGGCTAGCGCGGCTGCTTTGGGAGCAGTAGGTCGGGGGTTCAAATCCCTCTGCTCCGATCTTTTCTAGAAAGTGTCCCTGTCCTAATAAAAAAGCCGTGTTGAATGAGTGTGGTTTTTTGCTGGGTTGGTAACAGTCTTAAATTCAAGTTTAGTTTGTTTAGAATCAGAGGTAGTTTTTCTTAAGGTTGCCACAAGGAATAATCAAGCCTTAAGGGAAGAGAGAGAAAGTTCATGAAGGTGATGAGTGAAATAAGCTCGAATTTGAGGTGATAAAGCTATTTTTAAGGTGAAAATCACGGGAAGAAAGAGTTTCTTCTGAGGATAAGAGAACTAAACTTAGAAACTCAGTTACTGGTCATATAAAAAAGGAAAATTACTCATCTTGAATAGAAGCATAAATTTCATCAGCTCTTTCTAAGGCAGGAGAATCTAATCCAAGGGGGTGAATTTAGGGTCTAGGGATAGGGATGCTCTTTGTGTTTTTATTGCAGCGCAATAAATGGCGATAATTTCTTTAAATCCTTCTACCATAGAACCTTCGTTGTAACCTAAAGCATGCAATAATGCTTGGTGTTCTTTAGGTTGATGGCTATTTAGCTCATTTCTTGCTTGTTCAATACGCTTAAGGATTTCTTCAGGTGAAAGAAGAGAAAATTCGCGGGCTCTTTCAGCGACAAATTCGTCATAATCTGCTTTTGTTTGAAAACGTTTGAATTGCATTTCTCCCTCGAAAGCAATTGTATGTTCCTGAAAATCACTTTCATCACCGCTACGTAGCACTTCATCATCAGTTAATATACCCTCGCTTTCATCTTCTGAGGCTAAATCTTCAGGATTACTACCAAGAACAGTAACTTTAGGTGTTGATCTATCAGAAGAAATTTCTTCTGATGCGGAATCAGAATCATCTGATTCTAGTCCGCGTCTTATTGAATGAGATGGGTGATGGAGATCATCGCTATCACTTAGCCCTTCTGAAAGATTATCCAGTTCTACAGGTTTGCTTGGATCAAAGAAATCTGGTTTTATTCCTAAAATCAGATGGGAAAGTTGGATCAATGGGGTGCCGGCAGTGTCGAATCTTTCTGTCACGATGTACTTAGTAGAAGTGCTTGAAAATTTGTGATCTTTAAATGCTTTTTGGACAATAGCTTCCACATCTCTTTGATATAGCGAAACCAATTGTTTTGCGATTTTATCGGTAGTTTGGACAAGTGCATCATCAGGATGTAATAGGTCCACGGCATAGTGTTTACCCTGAATGGTCACATCCCAAGTCACTGATTCTGAGCCTGTTTTCAATGGTCCAGCCATAATATGTTTATTCCTTTTATTTTTATAATAATATTATAACATATAACGCTTTAATTTTCAGTTAATTTGATAAATCTTAATTCAAATTTAATAAACATAAGCGGTTTATTGTTAGTACTTTGTGTGAAAAGATAAGAGTTGCGTCATTCGTTTAATGTATTGTATATTGGGTATTATTTTTAAGCTTGATGAGAGGTGTTTTGTGAAATATCCTACATTTTTGATTTTCGGGCCTCCTGGAAGCGGAAAGGGCACACAGGGAAAATCTCTTTGTGAATTAAGAGGATTTGTTCACGTATCTTCGGGGGATGTCATTCGTCATCTGGACCCTGATTCTGAGCAAGGCCAGCTCTTTTTTAAATATGCGAATAGAGGTGAATTAGCTCCCAATGATGGATTGATTGTAGACATTGTACGTCAATATATCGAAATGCTCATCAATACGCATCAATTTGATCCAAAGACACAAAAACTGCTTTTAGATGGAGTTCCTCGCACAAAGACTCAGGCTAAGCTTATTGAGTCCTATTGCGATATTTTAGGGGTGATCGTATTGCAATCGGTTGATAATCAAGAGCTTACAGAGAGGTTGCGTCAAAGGGCCCAAATTGAAGGGCGTTTAGATGATCAAAAAGAAGAGGTTTTGGTCAAGCGTTTTAAGGTTTATGAGCAGCAGACTCAAGAAGTTTTATCTCATTACCCAAGTCTTAAGCAATTTAAAGTGAATTGTTTACAATCTAAATCCAAAGTATTAGAAGATATTTTAAATATTATTCCAAAATAATAAGTATTATTTGACTTTTGTTGAAAATAAACAAATTATTTGATATAATAGTAGTATAAATAATAACAATTTGGAGTAAATTATGTCATCTTCTAGCCCTGGTTTGGGCACACGGATTATCGATGGTTTAGCAAGGGGAGGAGCACGAGCTTTTGGAGCTGGTGACTATTACCAAGAATATGTACATTCAACAGCCCCTTTTGTTGGAGATCCAACTTCCTTGATTCATGGAGGTATTCAAGCTTTAGATTTGGGAGAATTGTTTACTTTTTTGATGAATGATCCTTCAGTGACTCAAGAGAAGTTTGAGCAAGAGCTTGCAGAAAGAATCTCTACATTTGGTTTGGATCAAACAGCATTAGATGAAGCTACGCCAGAAAATGTAGAAGCACTTCGAGCACAATTAGCAAAGGCTCAGCAGGATTTAAGATATTATGTAAGGACTATTAAAGATCCCGGCCAAAGGAGTTATTTGGATAAGGCATTAATGGTAGATGAACAATTAATGCAATCTCTAAAAGAAAAACATGAACAAAGTGTAAGCGTTTTAGAAAAACAGCTTGAAGTTGCAAAGGTTCGTGGATTGGCGAAAGCTTTTGTCCCAAATGAACCTTTAGCGCGTGGACTTTATAATGAGTTTGCTTTTTCAGATTTAATGCAAAGTCCATCGATGACGCAAAATGAATTTAATCGAATGGTTGGGGCAAAAATTGCTGCAATAGGTCTTGATGAAGAAGGACTTCGTCAAGCAAGTGATATGGATAGTGAAACGTTACAAGCGCAATTGAAGACACTTCAAGCTCGATTGGAGACACTCCAAGCGCAATTGAAGAAAGATCAAGAATATTTAGAATATATTGAAGGAGCTATAAAAGATCCTGGAAAAAAAGGATGGAGTGATTGGAGTTGGAGAACTGATATGCCAGCTCAAGAAAAGGTATATTCTGAAAAAATACGTCAATTAGAAAAAGAAATTTCTGCATGTCAACAAGGGATGCGTGGATTAGAAGATGTCATGAAAAAGCAGCCTGAAGTCATGAGAATTCTTCAATTAGCAAAAACCTTTGTTCTAAATAAGCCTTTAACACGTGAGCTTTATGACGAATTTGTTACTTCAACACCTAAGTATCATTCCATTGAAGAGGTATTGTTAGATACAGGAGAAACAGCGCAGGGCAGAGCTTTAAGGGAAGTGATACAAAGAATGCTGCCGAAGTTAAATCATGGATTAAGTTGGTTATTTAGACAGGAAAATTTTGATGTTACCATGGCATTGCTCATGGATAAATTGGGAGATTTTTTTGATCTTTTAAATGACCCGACCATTGTAGAAAAAGGACATCAGCTTGCAGCAAAACAAAGAGAGCTTAATCAGTTGCGTTCCTTGGTAGAGCCTACATCAACTTTTAGAGATAAGTACTTGCCTGAATATAGACAATTAGAAGAAGAAATGAATCGACTAAAACAGGAATATCATGACCTTGTAAAAGCTAAAATGGGAATTGACGCTGATCCAAAAGATTTTAAAAGATATAGAGAGCGCGTAGCTAAAAATGCAGCCGATAATTTAGCAGATATTTTAGTTTTAAAAGGCGGAAAAGACCGTGCATTGTTTGTAAAAGTTTTTTATGACCTTTTCTTTTGGATTTCTAAAAAGCTTATTACTTTGGTAGCGCGTTCAGGAGTTAAAGGCATGTTATCAGATGAGAGTCTTGAAGCTGATAAAGAAGGCCTTAAAGGGGTTGCGCAATCTATGAGTGGGTTATTGGAAAGTCCGTATTTGGGATGGGCGGGGATTTCTCCTGACCATTTGAATTTTTTAATCGAAGAAAATCTCCAATATATGATTCCTTACTTATTTGATCACGCAATCAGTGATTTGGCAAGATATAAAAGAGGTGAGACCTATATTCCAGATCGCGCAACTAAATTAAAGCAGTCTTTTTCTCATTTAGGAGATTCTGCTGTTAAATTTTTGGAAAAACATGTACTTGATCATGGAAGCCTTACAAGTCATGCAGTTTTGGGAGGTTTAGGCGCTCAAGCAAAAGAAAACATCCTACAAAAAACTAGCAATACACTTGCACTGATAGACGCAAAACAGTTGAGTCGAGCATTGGCAGCTCGCTGTAAGAGCTTTTTTGTCCCTCACGATAAATATGCAGAAGTTTTAGCAAGGGTGCCTATTAAATCTGCAGAAGAAGAAAGAGCCCAAATGCTTCGATATCTTGAAGAAAAGAAAAAAAGAGAAGAAGCAGCATCTCAGAGTTTCTTCACAAAAATGAATCTAGTTCTTTTACATAGAGTTTAAATAAATCCTTAATAGTCAATGGTTTGGATCGGGATTTTTTCTTGAAACCCCTCTTGGATCTTAATACTTTCTTAACGCTTTTATGTTAAAATATTAGTTGAAAAACAGGTGAATTATGTCAACAGCAAAAACAGTAGAAAAAGCGCCGCATATTAGCTCAGGGACGATTTTTAATCCTGCCCAGATGGATAAGGGGCAAGAAAAGCAAATCGCTCAGCTTGATGGGCTTATTTGTAAGTATTTGCGTTCTCATTGGAGCGATTACCAAGATGTTTCCAAGTCTCTTTCTTACCAGTTAGTTGATGGTCAGGTGCATTTAAAGACAAAAGATGGCCATTATCGTCCAATGGTATTGAGTCCTAAGAATTTGACAGAGAAGGATTGGAGTATTTTAACTAAAATTTCAAAAACAACAAAAGCTTTATTGCTTGCAAATATTCGAAAAGACGCTTTTTACGATTCATCGTCCGCATTTTTACCAGGAAGCTCGGGTGTTATTCGGTTGCCCAAAGATATTATGACGAATACTATAAATTTATTTCGTGCTAGGAGAGAAGGAGATGAGGTAGGGGTTCAAGAGGCAAGGGTTCGGTATTTTAATCAAGGGGTTGCTTTAGTTGCTTCTTGTGCTCTGGCATTTAGTTTAACGATTTCTATTTTGGAAGTATTTAGTAGATACATAGTTTCTGCTGTTGCAAAAACAAATATTGCGCACGTGGCAGGTGTTTTGGGTTTATTGGCTTCTTCAATTGAGTTGGTCCGTTTGCTTTCTTGGATCTGCTTTACAAATAAGACGAGACAAGAACTTCATGTTTCTGTTTTAGCTCAACTAGATACATGTATTCAAATGTTGGGTAGTAAGGTTCTTTCTGAGCAAGAAATAGTGCAATTAACTAGCATGTTTGAATCTGTAAGACAAGCAGTGAAACATGAAGATCCAGATCTTAAAGAATCAGCAATTCTTGTTGAAAGAGCAATTGAATCCCAAAATTCTCAAGAGATAAAAACGGCTTTAGAGGGTTATAAGAGACGGTTAATTTATTTGGATTTTGAGTATTTGACTAAAGACTTAAATGACCATAAGGCACATAAAAATCTATCAAGAAAATTGGGCGCAAAATTTGTCATAGATTTACAAATGACAAAAGATCAGCTTACTTGTGAAATGCGAAATGGTAAAGAAGTGGGATTTCAACAAGCTGAAAAATTGCTTAAAGATGCTAATTGGCAGGCAATGAAAAAAATGATTTTGTATGGAATTGGGATCTTGTGTTGTGTTTTAGCGATTACTGGATTTGTGGGAGGCTTTTTGGGGATGCCTCTATATGCTTCTATTGGGCTATTTATCGCAGGGCTTGTCATCTCTACTCTACTTAGCACTTGTGGTCAAAAGTATTTCGTGGATAGCTTGGGATTTGGCCCTTTGGCCAATTATTGTGAAGAAGAGAGAAAAAGAGCATTTAAAGAGCGTATCTTAGCATGTCATACCCACCAATTGGTTTAAGGAAATCGCAAATCTCTTTAAATCAATCATTTAACATTATTAATATTTAATTAATTTATTTTGAAATTATTTGTTTATACTCCAGTTTGTGTTATAATAGAAGTATAAAAAAAATATAAAAAAGGGATTAATTATGTCTGGTATTGAAGTTATTGCCTATCAGTCAGCGGTTTTAAGCCATAATAGTGCTAAATTAGGGCCACAGCCTCTTACAGAGCATATGAGGTTGCAGCTTAGAGCCTCTGAGTCTACTCAGGCGTTATATCTGGCTGTTCAAAGAGCATATCCCCAGGGAGCAAAAGTGTGTATTTCAAGCCGGGGTATCGAGGTTTTGCCTTCAAAGGCAGAAGCTTGGCAAGCATTTGATCCGGATTCAAGTTTAGTTAGCCAGGTGCTTGAAGAGACAAAAGCCTTACGTATGGAGAATTTTGAGCAGCTCGCTCTTCGAAATTTGGAAAAAGCCTCTTCTGACTATACGCAACAGAGAGTTTTTAAGCCTATCAATTCAAGAACTAGTAATTTGACTAGTAAGATTGTTTCTTTTGTCAAAGGTATTCTGGGCTATACACCAGCACCAAAGGTGATTGGTCAGGCCTTGGGTACTGCAAATTATTTATCAGGAGCTCGTTATGCCGTAGAGACAGCAGAAGCCTATCGTGATTTTAGAAACGCGAAAAGGCTTGGCGATGTAAGATTGATGTCCGAAAAAGCTTTTTCTGGAGTTACTTCAGCTCTTGCTTGTGTAAATTCTGTCTCTTCTGCAACACAGAGTGTTGGAGAACTTTCAGGTGTTGTTCTTCCTGCAGTTGTCGGTTCTGTTGCTTCTGTAATTTCTTTTTTGAGTAGTTTATTGTTTGCGATATATAGTGGATATGAATTGTTTCATGAAACGCGATTTTCCTATGGAGTTATGCAAGCTAGAAGAAAGGGAACAACAGAAGAGACCCAAGCCAAACACATTTGGAAGTATTTTCAAAAAAGGGTTAAGGTAGATGTAGAAGAAATTCGCGTAAAAGTTCATCAAGATAATCAAGAAAAAACTGTTAAAGAACTACGCCAAGAGGTGTCTAAACTTCATAAGCGTTTAATTCCTTTTAATCTTAAGTTTGATAGAGCGCAAAAGCGCGAACTATTCGAACAACTTGAATTTCATGTAGAGCAAATGATGCAAACAACAAAAGTTTTACAGTTTCCAGAGAGAGAACAGGGAAAAGCATTGTTGAATTACATGGTGCTTTTGGAAAGTGAAATTCAAAGAAGAAAAGTCGATCAACACTTAGCTTTTCATACGGGAGCTGATTTGGTGAGTATTATGCATAAGTATGAAAATATAGATGAAATGGGTGAAGATGGTATTGCAAAAGTTCTTGCGGCTGATAAGCTTATTTACAATCAATCGGTGTATAAAATCAGTACGCTTTCTATTGCTTTAGCGCTTTCAGCGCTCAGTTTAACAGCAGCTCTATTAGCGGTGATTGCTGTGGCATGTCCAGGTGTTTTGCCAGCTATTGTTGTTATGGCAATACCTATGATGGATGCAGTGGCTGCGGGTGGATTTATGCTTTATGCAGCTCAAAGCCTTATCTACAAGGTGCAATTTAATACTTTTAATGACGAGATCAAAGAAGTGTTTGAAAAAGGGGTCAAAAAAATGCCAGATAAGGATGTGGAGTCATGGACGCAATATGTTCTTAAGCGTTTTAAGAAAGAACGCCCTTCTGTTGATTTATCTAGCCCGGATCCAGAAATCACTTAATCAACTGCAAAACAGTCACTTATGGAATAAAAAAACATAAGAAGTTTTTTTTAAAATTATTTATTTATATTCCAAATTATGTTATAATAGAGTAGTAAAAATAATAAAAAAAAGGAAAACTATGTCTGGTTTGGAAGCTATTGCATATCAATCAGCACTCTTAACGACCCCCTATTCTTCGGGGCCATTGGTTGATTCAAAATTGCGATTGCAACCCTTGACAAAAGGAATGCAAGAGCAATTAAGAAGCTCGACATCGTTTCAGGAGTTAATCCAAGAGGTCCAAGCAGCCTATCCACAGGGTGCACAGGTGCGCGTTTCATCAAGGGGTATTTTTGTTAAACCAGAAGGTGACATATCCTTTATCCCATTCGAATCTCAGCAAGACTTAACAGATATTCACTCAATTCGTCGAGCAGAGGTTGAACAGCTCGTTTTGCACAATTTGCAAACGGTCTCTGATGACTATACAAAACATGGTATCTTGAAAGGTATCAAAGACGCCTCTTATGTGACAAAAACTGTGTCTTTTGCAAAGAAGGTGGTTAGATATACTCTTTTGCCTACAAAAACAGAATATGTGCTCAAAAGTGTCGGGTACCTATCTGCAGCGCGTTCTTCTATTAAGACATTTGAATATTTTCGTGATGCTAAAAATGCTCACAAAACGCAAGATATGCGAAGAGTTGCTGAAAGAGTCTTTTTAAGTTTATCGGCATTTGTTGGCACAGTCAATTCCGCGTCTTCTGCAACCCTAGGCACAGCAAGCATTATTGGAAAGGAACTGCCCAAACTCTTTGTTAGTGGAGCTGCTATAACCTCTTTTGCAAGCTCTTTTTTATCGCTGCTTTATACGGGATATAAGTTAGGACATGAATGTATGTTTGCTCATGATTTAAAACAGCAAAAAACAGGCATTTCTGAAAAAGAACAAGCAACAAAAATTTGGGAATTTTTTCAAAAAAGAGTCCGAATTGATGTAGGTCAGATCAAACAAGAAGTGATGGAAAAAAATGGCAAAAAAACGCTAGAAGAATTGCATCAGGAAGTGTCTAAACTTCATAAGCGCTCAATTCCTTTTAACCTTAATTTTGATAAAAGCCAAAAAACGGCCCTTTTTGAAGACCTTGAATCTCATGTAAAAGAAATGCTCAAACTCTCTTCTAAACAAGAAGAAAAAAGACAGCTGTTACTTAATTACATGGTGATCTTGAAAAGCGAATTGCAACAAAGAAAATTAGATAAACGTCTCTCCTTTCACACAGGAACAACTTTTGTTGAACTTGTCCATCAATATGCAAGTGCAGATATGGAAAAAAGTTCAGAGAGCATTTTAAGAGCGCATGATTTGATTCAAAAAGAATCGAGTTATAAAAAATATACCTACGCAGCAGCTACTGTGATTTCTTTAATGAGTCTTACAGCAGCAACACTTGCATGTTTGGTAACATTTGCTCCAGCACTTGTTCCTGCATTTGCTATCACCTTGATCCCCATATTGAGCACAACGTCTTCTGTAGGTTCTATTCTTTATGCTATTCAAGCGATCATCCATCAAGTAGGGTATGACACATACAAGCCAGATATTAAAGATTCCTTCAAGGGTGTAGTGGTAAAAAAGGAACCTTTTGATCCATCGATCAGCTTACCTAACCTAAGAAGGGTCTATTCAGCTGGTTAAAAAAAATTGGGAAATTTCTTTTCCAAAACACCCATTTTGATAAGATGAGGCCAAAGGGAATAAAGTTAATAACCAATCTGGAAGGGTCTTATGAATAAGCAAAATAATCACATATGTCCGCACTGTCAAAAGCATTACCAATTAGGCGAAAACATTACATGGGCTTTTGGATCCTTTTGTTCTAGACGTTGTCAAGATGCAGATCTCATCGTTTGGCTAAACAATCAATACGTGGTCATAGACCAAGAAAAAGACTCTTCGGCCAAAACTTAAAAACTGATGTGATCAGTTAAAAAAGCTCCTGCATCATGCAAAAATTTCAAATGCTACGAGGGAGGATTTTTAAAATCCCCATTGAAAATTGCATGATGCAGGAGCTTTTTAGGGTCTTGGGTGGAACTGGTCAAATCGATGCATGAGTTTTTGTGATGACACATGCGTATATTTATCTGTTGTTGCAATATTTGTGTGCCCCAACAGCTCTTGAATGATGCGTAAATCTGCTCCTCGATCAAGCAAGTGCGTTGCAAAAGAATGTCGAAATGTGTGTGGCGAGATGATTTTTTGAATATCCGCTTTTTTGACATAGTCTTTAATGAGTTTCCATAAAAAGTGTCTATCTAAAGGTTTGCTTTTTTTATTGACAAACAGATAAAGGCTTTTGTCTTGGCGTTTGTTGAGATAGTGATCAATTTGATAAAGCGCTTTTTTGTGAATGGGCACAATGCGCTCTTTATTCCCTTTTCCTATCACTTTGATAAATGTATCAGACACGTTTTCTAATTTTAATTGCACAACCTCAGAAGCCCTCAGGCCGCAGGCGTACATGAGTTCTAAAATGGCTAAATCGCGTGCGCCTATAATTTCTTCAGAGTTGGGTGCGTCCAAGATTTTTTCCACCTCCTCTTCCGTGAGTATCTGAGGAATGGTGCTCCAAAGTTTGGGGCTTTCAATACCTTTTGCAAGCAATTTAGGCACCTTTTTCTCTTTTTTTAAAAAGCGAAAAAAGACCTTGATGGAGGCCAACTGTCGCATTAAAGTAGACGGCGCTTTACCTTCCATTTTTTGCTGAGACAAAAATGCGACAATATCTTCATCGTCGGCACTTTCTAAAGCAATCTGTTGCGTTTTAAAAAAAGCAAAGAGCTTTTCACAATCTCTTCTGTAGGCTTCCACCGTATGCATGGAAAATCCCTTCTCAATTGACAAATAGACCAAAAAGCTATCTAAATATTCCATAGCATGATGTTAAAGGATTTGGTATTATCATAAAATGCGTATCTTAATTTATTGTGATGAAGGGGTCGATGCTTTTTCATTTAGGCAAACCTACAAAACGCTAAAAAAAATACTCAAAGCACATTTTGTAGTAGTGAAATCTCATACACTGCTTGAATATTTAGACAAAGCAGATCTTTTTGTGATGCCAGGTGGACGTGATGTTTTCTATCACAGAGCTCTTCAGGGTAAAAAAACAGATGCCCTTAGGGAATTTGTAGAAAACGGAGGCAGCTATTTGGGCCTTTGTGCAGGTGCGTATTTTGGATCTAAATCCATTGAGTTTGAAAAAGGACATGTTCATGAAGTGATCGAGCAAAGAGAATTGGCCTTTTTTCCAGGCAAAGCTATTGGACCTGCATTGGGTTTGGGAAAATATGAACCGACAAGTTGCAGGGGAGCTGAATGTGCCCTCATTGATACAAGAATGGGCTCGTTTGGAACGTATTACAATGGAGGGTGCTATTTTGAGGGTTCTTTTTCAAACGCCAAGCCTCTAGCGTATTTTGCTAAAACAGGAAACGTCGCCATTGTTGAGTGCTCCGTGGGCAAAGGCAAAGCGCTTTTATCTGGCGTGCATCTTGAATATAGCGTAAAAAATCTTACAGAAAAGCAGCTTGCACACGCTGATATTGAGGTTTTGAAACGAGATGAAGCACTAAGAACTGACTTTACGCACTACCTTCTGTCTATATGAGGGCTGCAAAAAACAATCTACGGCGTCTTGCTTCTCATTCAACTTTCATAGAGTTGAATTTCTTAAGCTACCTTGTATCTTGTTCCTTTCGCTCCTCTTATAAACTGATGTTACGCGATAAATCCAACTCATAGGAAGGCTGCAGAAGATAATCTGCTTCGTCTTATTCTTCGTCCAACTCTTCAAGAGTTGGACCTCATCACAGTCCTTGCATCTTATCCTCTTCGCTCTTCCCCTAAATTGGATTTATCGCGTAACATCAGTTATAAACAGAACTTACTGCGTAACATCAGTTAAGAATCAGTTTTTAGAAAGTCTATTCTAACTTAGATTTGAGCAAAGTTGTGACAATGGTAGGATCGGCTTTACCTTGCGTTTTTTTCATCACTTGTCCGACTAAAAAGCCAAAGGCGCGGTCTTTGCCATTTTTAAAATCTTCGATAGATTGGGGATTATCTTCTAGCACCTGATCGACAATCTGAGAAATTTCTTTGGTATCAGCAAGAGGTTTGAAATTGGGGTTATTTTCTACAATATGGCGAGGAGAAGTTTTAGGATTTTTTAGCATCTCATCAGCCACTTGCTTGGCAATTTTTCCCGTGATGATCTTTTCATCGATCATCTCAACGAGGAGTGCTAAAAATTCGGGCACAATGTCTGTATCTAAAAGCGTTTTTCCACTGGGTTTGAGCCGTCCTGAAAACTCTACCGTAATCCAGTTAGCAACTGCCTGAGGGTTTTTGTCATAGCTATTAAGCGCTTGTTCAAAATAATTAGAAAGTTGTTTATTAGAAACCAAAATGGTGGCTGATTCTTCTGGAATAAAGGTTAAGTAACGTTTGAAGCGAGAGTGGGGGAGTTCGGGAAGATTGTTGAAAATTTCTTGAATGTATTCATCAGAAAGGACAATAGGAACAAGGTCGGGCTCAGGGAAAAAGCGATAGTCTGCGGCCGTCTCTTTTTTTCGCATCAGCACATTTTTATGCACTGCGGTGTCAAATCTGTAAGTGCAGGGAAAAATCACTTCCTCGGGATCTTTTTGAGGATATTTTTCATACAGCTCAATTTGACGATCGATTTCCATTTGAATCGCTTTTTGCAAGAAATTAAACGAATTGACGTTTTTGATTTCGACTTTGGTACGCAATCCTTTTTCTTCTTTTTTCTTCACGGAGACATTGCAATCAACTCTCAAAGAGCCTTCATCCATATTGCAGTCCGAAGCATCGATGTATTGCATGATGTGTTTGACTTGCAAAGCAAAAGCGGCTGCTTCTTGTGGACTGTGCATACAAGGCTCTGAGACAATTTCGATAAGAGGCGTACCTGCACGGTTATAATCCACACCAGAGAAGTTGGAAAAATGCTTGAGCATGCCTGTGTCTTCTTCCAGATGGGCGTGGTTGATTTCAAAGGTTTTTTCTTCTCCGTTTACAAATGCATGAACTTTTCCGCCTAGAATCAGAGGCATGTCATATTGCGTGATTTGGAAGTTTTTGGGAAGGTCGGGATAAAAGTAGGATTTTCGATCGAATTTGCAAAAAGGAGCGATATTGGCTTCAATAGCAAGGCCAAACTGTACACCTTTTTTGACCACCTCTTCATTCAATACAGGCAGGGTGCCTGGTTGCCCTGTGCAAAGATAAGAAATATTGACATTGGGTTCATCTCCAAACCGGTTAAAGGAAGGATCAAAAATTTTGGCTTTTGTGTTGAGCTGCACATGGATTTCGAGGCCAATGACACAGATCCAGTCCATCAGAGCACCTCCCTATTAGCAAATTCAGGAATGTTGTGCGTGAATTGCGTCGCTTTTTCGAAGTTGTGAGCAAATTTCAACACACGCCCATCCTTTTTTTGCGGCCCTATGAGCTGAATAGCATAAGGTTTACGGCCTGGAGAAAATCCAGAAGGGATGGAAGCTGCTGGCAAACCTGCTAAGTTAATAGAAATGGTGTACAAATCTTGTAGATACATTTTCATAGGATCGACAATTTCTCCAAATTCAAATGCTGAAGAAGGCGCTGTGGGTGTGGCGATGATATCACAAATATCAAACGCACGTCTGTACTGCTCGATAAACAGCGTGCGCACCTTTTGGGCTTTTTTGTAAAAGGCTTCGCTATGTCCTGAAGAAAGCACATAAGTTCCTAGCAAAATACGGCGTTTGACTTCTGCTCCAAAACCATCATGGCGTGTTTTGATGTAGAGATCTTCTAAATGTTCGCTAGATTGTCTTAAGCCATAACGGATTCCATCAAAACGGGCAAGGTTGGTAGATGCTTCTGCTGTTGCCAAAATGTAGTAGACAGCCACAGCATATTGTAAAAGGTTTAGATCGACTTCTTTGATGGTACATCCTAAATTTTCAAAATGTTTTAAGCTTTCTTCGAAATTACTCCGTACTTTTGGACCTAGATTTTCTAGCGATTGCCAGGGCACTCCAATGACTTTGCCTTCGATGGAATCTTCAATTTTGGCAGTAAAGTTTTCTGGCTTATCGAAAAAATTGGTCGAATCTAGCGAGCAGTGTTTGCTCATCA
Organism: Chlamydiota bacterium; assembly: GCA_011064725.1. Classification (NCBI taxonomy): domain Bacteria; kingdom Pseudomonadati; phylum Chlamydiota; species Chlamydiota bacterium. The sequence goes on from JAAKFQ010000002.1 coordinate 62,491, forward strand.
CTTCTGTCATCAAAGCCAAATCTTTTGTGCGTGTTGCTAAAGGGCCAATCACGTCCAATGAAGAGCCAAAAGCCACAAGGCCATAGCGGGAAACCCTGCCGTAGGTAGGCTTAAATCCTGCGATTCCACAAAACGATGCAGGTTGGCGGATAGAACCTCCTGTATCTGTGCCCAAAGCAATAGGGCATAGGCGTGCGGCCACAGCGGCAGCAGATCCTCCAGATGAGCCGCCTGGAACACAATTGAGATCCCATGGATTTTTTGTGATATGGAACGCTGAATTTTCTGTTGAAGAGCCCATAGCAAATTCATCCAAATTGGTCTTACCAATCAAAATGGCATCTTCTTCTTCCAAAAAACGCACGACGCTTGCATCAAAAGGTGCTGTGTAATTTTCCAAGATTTTAGAGCCACACGTCGTTTTTTGTCCTTTGATGTGGATATTGTCTTTGATAGCGATGGGAATACCGGCCAACTTCCCAAGCTTTTTGCCTTGTCGACGTTTTTCATCGAGCATTTGTGCTTTTTGCAAAGCTCTTTGATCGAGCACTTTTAAAAAGGCACCCAGCTTGGGGTCAAATTCTTGAATGCGTTTTAGATAGCATTCTACAATCTCAGTAGCGCTCAATTCTTCTTGGACAAAACGTGTATGGAGCTCAAAAGCACTGTTTTGATACATTATTCCTCTTGAAATATTTTGGGGATTTTGATCATCCCTCCAATCTGTTCTGGGGCATTTTGCAAAAACTCATCTCGTGTCAAGTTGTTGTTGGCCTCATCTTTTCGAAAGACATTTTTCATGTCAGGTAGGACATGGTAGCAGGGATCCACATCTTCGATATCAATGCGATCGAGCATGTGTGCATAGGCCAAGATTTCTTCCAAATCTTTCAAAAACCCACTCAACTCCTCTTCGGGGAGCTGGATCTTACACTGCGATGTCAGGCTTTCTAAAATCTCTTTGTCAATATCTTTCATAGGCATGAAAATAATACAACTGAGAGAAAAAAGCAACAAAAGCTCAATGTGTTAGGATTTTTTTGAAAAAAAGATGACAAAACCTTATATTTGCGGTATGCAGAGGGTAATACAATAGAAACCTGAGTTTTGAGTTTAGTTTGCTCATTATTATGATGGATGTCTCTTAAATTCTCGGGGTTTTTTGATGTAGGGAATGGTTAAAGAACTATTTCCAAGGCAAAAAACACAGAGAAGAAAGAGTCATCTACTTAAGAATGTGTGAAATAAACTTAAAATTCAGGTTAAAACAAAAAAAGGAGTTTCGAGATGAAAGCATTAAATGTTCTTGCTCTAATCTTAGTGGTTATTGGAGCGATTAATTGGGGTCTTATTGGCTTTTTCAATTTTGATTTTGTGCTCGCGATCTTTGGTGGATCTCATGCATGGGCACGTGTCGTTTACGCTTTAATTGGCTTAGCTGGACTTTGGTCACTAAGCTTTTTTGGTCGCATTAACTGCATTTACGGTCACGAGAAAAAAGAAGGCCAATAACCTGAATTTTTACCATAGTTACTGATGGTTAAATCAGTTAGCTAAAAACACTTTTGGGCATCTGTTAAGGGGGGCATACAATGCAATCTCTTTGCGAGATGCCCCCTTTTTATTCTGTATGTGGTCCAAAAACACCTTCCGGATCTTCTTGAATAGCAGCTTCTAACAGTTCGGTAAAACGGTCTGTACTATTTTGAGAAGGGGGGTGGAAGAGCCAGGTGGAGGGTCTTCCAAACTTGGAAAGGGAATGGGAGCGGGAGGACGCTGAAAACCTCTTTCATCTCCTGGAGGTGTAAGTGGAGCGCGAGGGTAGGGGCTTTTAGGGAGCCTTAAAGGAGTTCGCCTTAATGCTAAGTGGTTTCGGGGTTCTGGTGATGTTTCAACGGCTGCAACACTGTCTCCTTCTTCAGGAAGCTTGAATGCTTGTAGAATGGTTGTTAAGGTTCCTTGTGTTATGCGAGCTTGGCCTTTCTTTTTTACAACTTCATCTCGAAATGCCTGCAAAAACCTTTGTTTTCTTACATCTATTTTTGCATTGTTGTGAACCATACTACCTATGGAGGCAGCAGAAGAATCATGACAAATCACAAACTCTACGAGATCGGGGATGAAATCCATAGATATTTCACCAATAAATGCTTCAAAGAGTTTTGGAGTTTTTAGAATTTGGGTAAGGATAAAGTTGAATATGGTAAAGCGTTGGTGGGTTTCTTTAAAATAGTTTACAATATGTCCACATCCCATTTCGTTAAGTTTGGCTTGGATATTTTGACAAACTGCTGTTTTAGTTTCATTTTGAAGACCTACAGTTAGTAATAAGCAAAAATGCTCAAAGTCACTACAATTATTGACAAGATAGGCGAATTGTTCAGGTGTTACTCTTTCAGCAATATCTTTTGCACAGCTCTCTAGGTTTTCATGTTCCCATATATCAAGAGCTTCTGATAAGAAGGCAGCTAAGATTTGTTCATTTGTTGCTATTTCAAGAAATGTTGAAAGTTCATAGTAGTTCAACTCTCTTACAATTTCAGAAGGTGGTATGCACTCTTCAGCGTTACTCATTACAAATCGCATAGCCATTTGTAATTTTTCTTTTTGTTTGTTGCCATGGCTATGTTGATTTAATGCGCGAATAATGGATTGTAATTTCTCTTTGTTGGAAGAGCACATTTGTAAAACAGTTTGTAGTTGTTCTGAACTTGCATGGGTTACCAACACTTCAAAAGTGAATCGACTTGTTTCTTTAGAAAGAGCTTGCTCTTCATCTAAAGCCTGCTCTACATATGTTTGAAATACTGGTTCTTGTAAATGTGGTAAAAGTTCTCCAAAACAGGGGAGTTGTTTGAGCTGATCAAGCGACACATGATCTTGTGCTTGAGCGAAGACTTGTAGTGTTTTATCATCAAGCTTTGTTGATAAAAACACTCTATTAAATTCTTGTAACAATGTAAGTAAGGCTTCGCTGTTTTCAGATAGATCTCCAAAAAAACCTTCTAAAATAGTTGAAGGATCTTCGCCATTTATACGCATGATTTCTAAAAGCCATGAAAGGAAACGTTTGTCATCATGAGAGCGATAAAGCTCTCTTTGGCCTTCTTTCCATTGCGATTGTGGAGTTAAAGTTGCTGGATCCGGCCTTCTTTCCACTCGTAAATGAGCTGCTTGTTGGACGGTTTCTGCAGGAATCTTTACTCGTAACTTTTCAGCTGCAATCAAACAGCGATTGTCTAAACAGCAATAAAAGTCTTGAGGAATAGCAGCAGCAGCCTGAGTCAAAGCGTGTTCTAATTTTGCTCTATCTGAAGCTGAATCTATGACCGTGTGTTTGCCAGATCTTTTTTGTCGCAATCTTTCTTTATCTTCCTCTAAAATAATCCCATATTTTGTACAGAAAGTCTCAAAATTAAAACCTTCATCAGTATCCCAATCATTAACGCATCGTTCATATTTTTCTTTTTCGAAATCTAAAATTGTTTGAGGAAAGTCCACTTCTCTTACAAAAGCTGCTTCCAATGCTCTACAACAATGAATCCAAAGAGCTTCTTTTGTAAAACATGCTTCTTGTTGTGTTCGATTTAATGCTTCAATAATACCATCAATTTGTGGAAGAAATTGTTGAAGTTGTTCCAATGTCATGGCTTGCATAAGTGCATAAAATTTTAGATACATATGATCTTTTTCGTACGAATAATTACCAAGAAATTGAAAAATCAAAAGTTTGAAATTGTTTTCTCGATAAGGAGTTGTATAGGGAATTAAGATCGCATAATTTGTAATGAGATTCATAACAGCATTGAGGTTAAGAATTTTTGGTAAAATATCGAAAAGATTAGGAAACCTTTCTTTTGATTCAATTTGACCATTTCTTGAAATTGTAGGATCGGTTGTAAAGAAGATGGCGTATAAATCTTCCCATGTTGCTTTTTGAAGTTGCGCATTTGCATCCAACTCCAAAGATGGGGCTCGAAATCTTGTTGGAGTAAGATTACCTCGAATAGGTTGCGAACGCCCAGGAGTTGAAAGAGGGGCCCCGTAGTTAATTCTACGAGGAAAGGGTAATGGTGAGGATGGGTTTCCTTCTTGACGTAACTCCAAAAGTCTTGGATGCATCGGAGTTCCAGCTCTAAGAGGAGTTTTAAAACGAGAAATTCGAGCGGATTGAGAAGAAGCTGATCTTGATGGTGTGCTGCGTGGTGTCACTGGATATGCAACGAATGGGGCATCAGTTTGATGTGGATCATCTACAACTACAACGTCTTCATGAAGGGAAGGAGGAGGTGGATGATCGTCGCTTTCATCGATTCTTAAAATTGTATCGAGTTCAGCGATTCCTCGAAGCCGTTCCAAAAAGGGATGTTTTTTGTCAGAGGTTTCATTTCGTGCCATTTCTTGTAATTGGCGTAGAGTGTGTT